>JBGTCY010000167.1:0-2990 GCA_041748615.1 Chitinophagales bacterium | reverse complement strand
GATAGAAAACGCTAAAGATGATTTTATCAATAGCAGCAAAGGAGCAATAGGCAACACCATTACTAAAATGGGCGTATTGATGATAGCAACATTTCTAACCCCCGTTTACACCTTCATGCTCCTGTATTACCAGCCTCATTTACGGGAGTTTATCCACCGGCTGTTTGGAACAGGCAATGACAAAAATGTAGGCGAAATACTCACCCAGACAAAAACAATTATACAAAGTTACCTCATGGGACTTTCCGTGGAAACCGGTATTGTTGCCGTCATGAATGCCGTTGGACTTCTTCTTCTCGGCATAGATTACGCTATCCTGCTTGGCGTATTGGGAGCGTTGCTCAATATCATTCCATACATCGGGGGAATAGCCGGTGTACTGATGTTTATGGTGGTTGCATTAGTCACCAAACCGCCCATCTATGTGCTGTATGTTTTTCTGCTCTATGTGTTCATCCAATTTATTGACAATAACTATATCGTCCCGAAAATTGTCGGCTCTAAAGTAAAACTCAACGCGCTCGTTTCCATCATTGCGGTGATATTAGGCGCGGCATTATGGGGGATTCCAGGGATGTTTCTTTCCATTCCGCTCATCGCCATCCTCAAACTCATTCTCGACCGCATGGAAAATTTAAAACACTGGGGTTTTCTGCTGGGTGATACCATTGACCCCGATGAAAAACCAACAACTACATTCAAAGGCTTTTTTAATAAAATAAAGAATTATTTCAAGACTGAAAAGCATGATAAGGTACATCGAAAAGATGTTTTTAGAGATGCTTTATAATATTATATGAAATTTAAAAACTTATTTTAATCGTCATTGCGAGCGAGGAATCCTTCGAGGCGGGAAAGCAATCCCCTGTAAGAGGGGAATTGCTTCGGGAATGGCATTCGCTCAGAACATTCATTCCCTCGCAATGACGCTTGTTCTTATTAGTACATTTTAATTGTAAGCACTCTATTAATAAAAAATCATCTCCATGAAAAGACGCAATCGGTTATATATTATTATATTCATTGTCCTCGGAATACTGGTACTTGCCGGTTTTGGAATAAAGCGCTGGATAACAGTCAAACTGCCGGAGCAATTCGGCATCAGTCAGGTTTTCATCACCATTCAGCCCGACACGATTCTTTTAAAGATAAGAGTAGTTGTGCCGCACAATAGATTGGCGGAATGGCTCTTGGACAGCCTGCGGTACACCGTTTCATTTGACACGATTGAATTTTCAAGCGGCATCAAAGAGTTTGGCGATGAAATTGCCGACACCATCATTGACCTCCCGTTGAGTATGGATCGGGAAATACTTTTTTCTACCATCCAAAAGATGCAGGTAAAAGACAGCACGTATCTCAATATTCAGCTCGAACCCTATTTACGATTACCCGGAAGGAGAGAGAATAAATTTTCTTATACTATCAATCAGCAAATCAGTGTGCCGATACCACCGGAAGTTTCACTGCATGACATCTCTTTTGAAAAAATCAGGATTAATGATTTAGAAATGAGCGCTGTGCTGCAATTAATTAATCTCAACCGGTTTGAATTTATCCTCCTCAGCGGCACCATTAATCTTGATTTTCCGGGATTGTTCGATGGCGTGATAGCCATCACCGAACCCGTGCATTTGAAAAGTGAGGATACGACATTTATTGAAACCAGTATTGAGTTAGGAGAAGTAAAATATGTGCGTACCGCCTGGAACTTCGTTTTCAAAAAAGATAATATGGATTATAACTTTGATGGCAAGCTGAATGTTTCCATGGTGGAGGAGCCGCAGGATACCATTGAGGTTTTTATCAGAAGTGACATGAATTCTCTTCAATAAAATGATAAAAGCTGACTCCTGAATAAAAAATAATTGGGCGTGCCCCCTTTGCCCACCCTGGGTTTCTTATAAGCAAGAATATTGATGAGAAATGGCTGGCTTATTCATTTTGGTGTGCATTCAATGGTTTTGCTAATATTCTTTTTCCTCCCAGTCGCAGTACAGTCGCTCATTCTCCTTGAGAATGTGTGAATGATGTAAATCTTTGTGGGAATTGTGTAACGGGTTCTGGGGGTTACACTACTAATTTTAGTCGCGTGAAAATATTTTCACGGTTGATCCGCCAGTTGCGGAATAAAAATTCAAAAATATGAACAAGACAGAAGTAAAAGGAAACTTGAATGAGTTGAAAGGTAAACTCAAACAGAAATTTGCAGTCTTAACCGACAATGATCTGATGCACAAAGAAGGCAAAGAAGATGAAATGTGGGGCAAAGTCCAAAAGAAGGTGGGCAAAACAAAGGAAGAATTGCTCAAGCTCATTGGGGCAAAATAACCGTCCGTTTGGAAAAAAAATACCGTTTAGCGCTTGCGCTAAACGGTATTTTTTTGCACTAAGGTCAATCACCCTAAGGTCTGAGGGAGTTCAAGGGAATCCGGCTCCCCGGTTCGCTCTTCTGAATTGACATTTTGTCTTTAAGAGAAAACTCTGGTTTCAATCTTTACCCTTATTTTTCTTTTGCTCCTGCTCTAATTTTTTTTGCTCCTCTTTTTGTTCTTTCTCCTCCGCCTTTTCTTGTTTTCTGAAATGCCCTCTCAGGAGAAAGTTGCTTTTTGCCGCTTCCATATTTTCATCCAAGCCTTCGTCAACCCCGCCTGTGGAAAAACCGGAAACGAAACAGACATATTAAGCATCAAATATTTACCTTTATAGCTTCAACAAAACTAAAGTCTGATGAAATACCTATTTCTATTACTTATTCTGGGTTTATCCTTCGAAGCAGAAGCACAAACCGCTTGCAGGGTGGATACCCTATTGATTTTTAATATCAACCCGGTAAGCGCCACTAAAACCCTTTTTAAAAGAAATATCCATGCTTATGACAATAAGAATAACCTGATTGAAGTCCTGGAGCAAATCATGGATTCTGCAACTGGCGATTGGCTAAATAATTCAAAAACCAACAAAATATTTGACGCCAATAACAATGAAAC
>JBGTCY010000166.1:0-27396 GCA_041748615.1 Chitinophagales bacterium | reverse complement strand
GATTGGATTTCATGCCGGGTGTCATTACTAAGAGCAATGTTCCCAGCACGAAAGGTATCAATGCGGCTTGCTGATAATCGCCCAGTTTCAGGTAATGACCGATAAATCCAATCAAGCCGCAACTGATAAAAACCGTGGCATTGATGATATTGATTTTGTAAGGATACATCAGGGAATGATTCATTGCTTCATAAAAGTTAGGAAGATTCAGAGATTCACAAGCGATAAAAATGCAAATAATAGTTGACTCATCAAATTCTATTTCCCGGTTAATGATTCAGAATTTGAGGCATCTTCCGTTTTTTTTCAACATTATTTTTGCTTCTTTCCAGGCGGGAAGTATATCAGCTTCGAGTGTAAGCAGGCGAATTTCTTTGGCAATCGAAGAACTTTTTTTCATGGCGGTTAAATGCGCTCCGCTTTTGGCAAATTCCATCATGTCCGATTTATTTTCCCAAAGTGTCATGGTGTAATGCTTTGTCCAGATTCCTCTTTTTTTAAATTCCACGCATTTGGATGATTTTAGTTGTCGCACGATATTCAGTGCATATAAAGACAATTGAAAAAAATTTAAAGGAGACTTTAGCTCAATGGATGTGATGGAAACGAACATACAAATAAACAAATGTTTCAGCTTCTTATGATTTTAGAATTGATTGCATCCGCGAGATTGAGTTCATCGGGCGTCACAATGATTTTTTTATCATTTTTTAAAAGAATCAGAGTCCGGTTTTCCCGTTTTGAGGCGTAAAAATGCTGATGTCCCAATTTTGAATTATAAAATTTTCCGAAATATCCGAAGAGTCCTCCCACGCCAAATGTCCGGATAGTTTTATTCATTTCGTCTTTGGTGAGCAAACGAACTTCCAGAATTTCATTCAGTTTAATTTTGACATCACCTGCAATCCGGTGTATAATGAAGGAGTCATTAGTCAGTGAATATTTCTGAGGGCTGAAAATAAAAGTGATGCCAAGTACCAAAACAATAAACAATAACCCAAAGCCATGTATCAGCAGTATCGAACTTTCTCCGTTTGAATCCATCAGCGCGTTGACATTCTGATATCCGATTACTGAAAGTAAAATAATCACTCCGGCTGTTATAGCTTTTGCTAACAAGTCGAGTGATGCTTTGTATTCCATAATATAAATAAATTTTTACTTCACCAATGTCAAATCACCTTGTCTCACGATGATTTCACCATCACGATTCAACACCCGGATGACATACACAAACACGCCAAGTCCCTGCGGGTCACCTTTATAAGTGCCATCCCATCCATCGCGGATGTCTGTAGTTTCAAATACTAGTTGTCCCCAACGATTAAAAATTCTGAATTCGAGCAAGCGTTCCACATTCAGATATCGGATAATGCGGAAGATGTCATTCACCCCGTCACCATTAGGCGAAAAGGCGTTGGGTACTATCAGCAGGTTCACAACTTCCACTTTGATGTTGACGGTGTCGCGGGCGATACAGCCATACTCGCTGACCGCATTTAAAACATAGTTGGTGGTATTAAACGGACTTGCGCGTGTAGTTAATGAAGTTGGATTATCTAAACCGTCAGGCGGTTCCCAAAAATTTTGAACGCCTGTTGAGAACCCATTCAGAAAAACAAATTCATCGCGCCTGATGCTGTCATCTATTCCGGCATCCACTTCCGGTAAGCCATGAACAATGACTTCCACATAACCGGTGTCGGCAAAACAGTCATTCGATACAATGATCGTATAAATAATATCTGTCGCTGGTGAAATAGTAAAATCAGCATTACTGTTGCCGCTGATTCCGGTATTTGGCTGCCAGAGATAATATAAGCCGCCCGATGCGCTGAGCGTGATAGTATCTCCTTCGCACATATCCTGATTTTCACTCAATGCAATCACAATCGGTCGCTGAACGGTGAGTGTGAACGAATCACGATTGCTGCATCCGAATTGATTGAATGAAGTGAGCACGAAAGTGACTGTAGAATCCGGTGAGGTGAACGGGTTGGAAATCGTTGAGTCGCTCAACAAATTTCCTGGAGTCCAGAAAAATGAATTCCCGCCAGTTCCATTCAATTGAAAAGTGTCGCCAAAACAAATGTAGGTATCCGCGCCCGCATTGGTTGCCGGTAGCGGATTGACCGTGATGGAAACAGCAGCATTGTCGGTGCAGGAATTGATGTCCGTCACAACAACCGAATAAACGGTGCTTGAAGCGGGTGTTGCGACTGGATTTGAAATAGTGGTTGAGGATAAATTAGTGGGAGGCTGCCATTGATAGCTGACACCACCAGCGGCAAACAGTTGAACTGATTCACCCGCGCAAATTGCAGTATCCGGTCGAATTACCACCACCGGATTGGGATGCACGGTAATCGTTTGAGTGATGGTATCCGCGCACCCAAAGTTGGATTCAACAATGAGCGTGAGGTCAAATGTCATGAGGTTGTTGAAGGTTTGCGTGAAGGGCGAGTTCGCTCCGATTTGATTGTTGTTCATCAGCCAGGTGCGCGTGGAAATAGTACCGGATGAAACTAAAGAGAGGTCGGTGAACGTAACCGGAGTATTGATGCAGGTGGGAGTGAAGCTGAAGTCAGCGATGGGCATCGGACGAACGGTAACGGTTTTGCTTTGGCTGTCGCGGCATCCTTTGGTATTCGTAGCGTTGAGTGTGACGGAAAAAGTCCCTCCCTGTGCGTAGAGGTGTTCCGGGTTTTGATTGGAAGAAAATTGTCCGTCACCAAAAGTCCAGTACCAGGAATCCACCATGCCATAAGTAGTAGAACTTTGGTCTGTGAAAATGACGGGTTGATTGACGCATCCGGCATAGAAATCAAAATCAGCATCGAAATTGGGATAGATGCGCACGATGACGCGTGTGGTATCAGCACAGGGATATCCGGGATTCACAATTAATCGGACAATGTAAGAGCCGGAATCAGGATAGGTGTAAGATGGTTGAAATGCCCGTGAAGTATCCGCAAGTGTGGTCAGGTCGCCAAAATCCCAATGGTAAAAAGTGCCGTTGATACTTTGATTGATGAATTGAACAAACAGCCCCTGACATTGGTAAGCGAAAACTCCGGCTGTTCCCGAAGCGGCTGCGCCAGTGGTATCCACCACCGGAATCCGTGCGCTAACATTGGTATTGCATTGTACCACATTGAATTGAAAATCGCGTTTGGTTTCACCGATGAGTACGCCACTCCTGTATTCACTGACACAAACTCCCACTACAAACTGACCGGTGCGATTCGGTGTTCCTGAGAGGATGCCCGTTTGAGGGTCAATGGAAAGTGGAGGCGCAGCATCCAACGGAAAACTTCCACTGTAAGGATTTCGCCACGGAATATTTCCGAAAGGCTGTAAGGTAAATCCCGGGTAGGGCTGTGGATTCGCATTCGTGGCTCCGGGGTAGGGCGTGCAAAGCGAATAAACCAACTGGTCGCCATCGGGGTCAATGGCGGAGTGATCAAAATTGATGGGAGCATTGGCGCAAATCACAATGGGCGGAAAATCTTTGAAATAAGGACTGCTGTTGCAAGTCGCGATTCCGCTACCCGGAATATGCGTGAAATAAGTAGCGCCCACATCACCCGGTGTGAAAATATTCTGAATCGTTGAGTTGCGGCAACAGCGGATATAAACAATGTCATAACCACCTGACAAAGGCGGCAGCGTTCTGGTAAATCTGTAAATCCCTTCCTCAACGCAAACATTCGCGGGCGCTTGCAGGCATGGGTCCGAAGTAAGTGCCGGAATATTATTGGGTCCCGAAGTCAGGAAAGCATCAATCACCTCAATCAATGATTTGTCGCCTCCGTTATAAATCGCGATATATGCCGGAGAATCGAAACCGGCTACATTGGGTCCGAATGCATTGCAGTCGCGGTAAATTTTGAGCGTGATGCGGTAACTGTTATTTCCAAGACATTCGTAATACATGTCCCCGCCCACAATATGAGCAGCTTTTGAAAATCCAAAAGCAAGGCAAAGTAAAATGAGAAGTGACAGATTTCTTAACATGGAATCTCAAAGATAGAATAGTTGTGAAAGTTTTTATAATAGAAGTTGACAGGAGTGTTGGTCAGACTGCATTACTTTTTATGGGCGCGTGGGTCAACCTGAGCGGAGTCGAAGGGAGAGATTGCTACCTCTCATGGTTTTCCGATATTCGGGACTCATCATGATAACGCAATTGCGATTTATCCTAAACCCACTGAAAGGTTTTTCCGGGTTAATCAGAATTTTATTTTCAGAAAAAAACTTCAAAAGTTTAATTCCATAAATACTTCAATAATATTCAGACTCTTTACAGGCTCTTCAAGCATCCCCATGTGTCCGGCATTTTCGAAAACATGAATGTCTGAAACAGCGGGGAACTGACTTTGTTCAATACTTTTTTCCCACGGTATCGCTTTGTCTTCTTTGCCGAGGATAAACAAAACAAGGTTGCGAAATGATTTCAAAACATGTGTTCTGTCCGGGCGTTCCGCCATCGCTTGAAGTCCCGACATGATGGTTTCCGGAGGATATTTTTTTGCTTTTTCTTTAAGTCGCTCGAATTCGGATTTGTTGTTTTGAATAAATGCGGAGCCGAAAAGATTGTTATATAGTTCATGGATAAAACCATCCGTTCCGTTTTTGCCGACAAACTCAATTGCCTTTCTCCTTCCTGCTTTTTTTTCAGCATCATCCGCGAAAGCATGGGAATGAAACAGCCCGATACGCTCCGGCTGATGGGGATATTTTTCCGTGAGCGCGAGCGTCACATAACCGCCCATCGAATGACCGATGATGGCAGGATGTTCGATTTTTTCAATATCGAGAATGGCTTTTAAAAAATCCGCCATGTACTCAATCGTCAGCGCGGATTCCGGCAGTTCCGAATGCCGGTACCCCGGCAGGTCGGGCGCGAGGACTCTGTATTTTTTTGAAAGCGTTTCGCGCAGAGCATCCCACACGGAACCATCCTCACCGAAACCATGCACGAGTATGAGCGTTTTGCCGGAGCCGCTGTCGGTGTAAAATCCTTTTTTGTTTTGAAATGAAATAGTTTTTTCCATGAGCGAACCGGATTATTGTCTTGTGAATTTTTCAATGAATGCCGTATGAAGCGGAAATTGTTGGATGAGTTCTTCGCGTTTGCCCAACTCAAAATCCTGAAAATCAAAACCCGGAGCCATCGTACAGCCGGCTAATGTGTAGCTGCCGCTGTCCACCGGCTGTGCCGCAAACCAATGATTGGCGGGAACCACCTGCTGTAAGCTTTCACCCTTATCAGCATGGATGCCGAGCGTTTTGGTGAACACTTCATTTTCACTAAGTATAAAAAGATTCAGACTGCATCCCGCGTAAAAGTGCCACACTTCATCCGACTTCAGTTTGTGAAAAGCGGAGAAGTCGTTTTCTTTCAGCAAAAAATAAATGGCTGTTCCGAACGGGCGGCTGCCGAAATAATTTTTCAAATCCCAAGCTGGAATGACGCCTTGCGAGCGATACGTTTCACGAAAATAACCGCCTTCGGGATGCGGTTGCAGTTGAAGGTGTTGGAGCCAATAGTCGGAAGTGAAGAGTTCTGATGGCATAGTTTAAGTTGGAAAGTTCGGATTGGGATTCGAAAATCGTGAAAATAAATTTCACCTGTCCAAAGCAGTGAATATTTCTGAGGGCGGGAATACCCTACTACTTCTTTCCGCCCTGTTTTTTTGTACATGTGATTAATTATCCGGGCATAAAAAATAAATGAATTTATGCCTATTAAAAACAGAAAATATACAGCGAAATGAAATCATCCGGCAAAGATTCCATACAAAGGCTATTTCTGTTTTTGAAAGAAAATGTTCTGCGTATAATCATCCTGGTATTTTTTTGCAGCATATTTAAACAATCGGCTTATTCTCAAAAAAAATCAAATGACTTTTCCAAGCACTTTGTTTTTATTGAGGCAGGTTCCAATTCATTTGTATTTGGACTTGTGAATTATGACCGGATCTTCGTGAGCAAAGAAAAATGGAAATTCGCGGGAAGGGCTGGATTTGCCTACTTGCCTGAAACAGTATCGTGGGGTATCGGTATCCCTCTCGAAGGGAGTTTTCTTATTGGTAAAACAAAACTCTTTCTGGAAACCGGATTAGGGTTTTCTTACTTTTTCGGTTTGGAGACAATCCATCCTGCCGACAGGCAGTATTCAAGCCTTTATTTAGTTTCCCGTGTTGGTTATCGTTTTCAAAACCCGGAGGTGGGATATTTTTCAAAGTCGGGTTCAATACCAGTTCGCCTATATATGGGCAAATAAAAAATACTACCTAATATCCTGATTATGCTTTTTCTTTTTAAAAACAAAGAGTTATTTGGCCCTACGGAGGCTTTGGCATCGGATATACGTTTAAACCTCCAAGAATGAAATAGTTTTTATTTCAATTAAATCAAACATTTACTGTGTATTTGTAAGTGCCGTTGTTGGTCTATCCGATGCATTTGCGCGTATGCCAGACCAACAACAGTTGCGGCTTCATTTCGAGCGCGGTATGGTTGTTGGTTTTGTTGACACAGTAAGTATGTGCTTAAATCAACAAGGGCGTAACTGCTTATTTTTGAAAGAGAAAAATCTTTGATGAAATTTTTTCTTTCACTGCTGTCGTTTCTTCTCTGGGCTGTCGTTCCGAAAACAGAATGCGTTACCTGTTCCGGTTTTTCATTCAATGAAAATATTGAAGTGGTCGTGCACCGGGGCGCAAACAAAATTGCTCCCGAAAACACGCGAGCCGCTGCTCAGGCTGCCATTGACCTCGGAGCGGAATATGTGGAGGTGGACGTAAGAACGAGCAAAGACGGTGTTCTCTACATTCTGCATGACCCAATGGTGAACCGCACCACTAACGGCAGCGGCTTCATCTCGCGGATGACGAGTGTTGAAATTGACAAGCTCGATGCGGGGAGTTGGTTTGCGCCCGAATTTGCCGGTGAGCAGGTGCCGCGATTGCGCGAATACCTGTTATGGATAAAAGGAAAAGCGAAAGTGTATTTTGACGTCAAAGATGCTGACCTTCGGCAGTTGGTGGAGCTGGTACTCGAAACGGGTTTTGAAAACGATTGCTTTTTCTGGTTCAGGAGTAATAAAAAAGCGCTTGAACTGAAACGCATCGCTCCCGACCTGCCGCTCAAAGTCAATGCAAGCGCTCCCGAAGCAATCAAAAAAATCAAACAAAAATTCAACGCCCGCATTTTGGAATGTTCACTTGATGCGCTTACGCCCGCATTCGTGGAAGCCTGCCGTCAGCATGAAATTAAAATCATGGTGTATGGCGGAAAAGAAGATAAAGAATATTTCACGCGCGTGCTGCTTCACCCGGCAGTGGACATGATTAATCTCGACAATCCGGAATTGTATTATCAGGTGAAGCGCGAGATGATGGAGAGGGGGAAGTGATTTCATACCGTTGTTGGTCTAAGCGTTGAATTTTGCGCGTATGATAGACCAACAACTGGTGCGGCTATATTACGAGAGCAGTACGCTTGTTGGTCTTGCTGACGCAGTAGGCATGTGCTTAGACCAACAAGGGAAGGAGATTTCCCTATCACATCTTCACCACCTTCCTCACCACCGTCTCTTTCTCCCCTCTCATATACACCAAATATACACCCGCGTTTAATGCCGTCATGTCAAGTTGAAGTGATGCATTTATATTTTCAAACTGCGTGATGATTTTTCCTGAAAAATCTGTCAGCCGCACCTCATATTTTTTTTCTGTGTTTGAAAATTCAATCAACAAACTTGTTTCAACCGGATTGGGATACATCCTGATTTCAAAACTTTGCGAAGCAGGAGCAATACCAATCACGACTACGGTCTCTGTATTCGAAAACGCGGAGCAGCCGTTGGCGTCTGTTACCTGCACGAAATAATCTCCGTCATTCATCACGTTGTAAGTCGGCTGGTTCGCTCCGCTGACGGGCGTATTATTTTCAAACCACTGATACTGTGTATAAACATCCGGCACCGAAAGCGTGGTGGCATCAACGAATACAATGGTTGGTTCAACGGACAGCACATTCACAGTGAGCGTAGTTGTTACCACATTGTCACATCCACCTGTTGCGGTGAAAGTTTGTGAGTATAAGCCTGCTTGTGTCTGATAAGCGCCCGCAATCAAAATACTGTCGCCCGCGCAGATGGCAGCGCTTTCAGAAACTGTGATTTCAGGCGTAACGAACAGGTTCAGAGTGCGTGTGCTGTCACAGCCGCCAGATGATTGGAACGTGTCCGTGTAAGCGCCTGTCGCATCGTAACCGGCAAAAGTTTCACCGGCACAAATTGTTTGGGTTACAGTGGTGGCGATGTTGTTCGTCACGGTCAGGTTTAATGTGCGCGTACTGTCGCATCCCCCGCTTGAAGCAAAAACGTCCACATACGTGCCCGATGAATTATATCCCGCGAAAGATTGTCCTTGACAAATCATCTGATTAATTGTGGTAGTAATATTTTGTACCACCGAGAGGTTAAGCGTTCTCAAACTGTCGCAGCCGTTTGCCAACTGAAACACATCCACATAATTGCCGCTTGTCGTATAGCCAGCAAAAGATTGTCCCTGGCAAATCGTCTGACTTATGATGGAACTTACATCCGGCAATACCGTCAGGTGTAGCGTGCGTGTGCTGTCGCATCCACCACCCGCAGGAAAGACATCCACATAAGTGCCCGATGAATTGTATCCCGCGAAGGATTGACCCTGGCAAATCGTTTGGTTCACAGTGGAAGACAATTCCTGCAGCACCGTCAAACTGAGCGTGCGGATGCTGTCGCAGCCGTTCATAGCCTGAAACGTGTCAACGAAAAATCCCGTTATCGCATAACCCGCGAATGTCTCGCCATCGCAAATCGTTTGCTGCAAATCCGTTAATGATGTTTCAGACACATTCACCAACACTGACGACTGACTGCTGCATCCGTTCACAGTGACGATTATGAAATAGTTGCCCGTGTCGGTTGGTTGAATATCGCTGACAACCGGATTTTGCTGTGCAGAAGAAAATCCGCCAGGTCCGCTCCATGCGTAATCCGCATTGGCGACAGGCGCGACTTGCAGCAATAAATCATCACCGCTGCACAGCGGGCTGTTGCTTGCAGGTGATGGAGTTGGCGGGTTCGGATTGACGGTGAGTGTAAGTGTGCCTTCCGTTCCGGTGCAGCCGTTTACGGTTGCCGCAACAAAATACTGTCCTTCATTCGCGCTGCTCAAGTTATCCAACTCCGGGTTTTGCTGGTTGGATGAAAAATTTGAAGGTCCCGTCCAGCTATAATCCGCGCCACTGACGCCTGTAGCATTGAGGGTTACTTGTTCGCCTTCGCACGCAACTCCATTCACGGATGCAGCAGGCGCATCGGGCGTCTGTGTAATTTCGAAAGTTTGCGCGGTCGGCTCACCAATAATCAACGGGCTGCTGCTCACTACACGCACGCGATATCCGCTTCCGGTAGCAGTTGACAACGGCAATAAAGCGTTTATCATGCCGTCATTGGTGCCGGCTATTGTACCGATGCTCACAGGCGCGTTGAAGCTACCTGTTGCATTGCTCAGTTGCACGGTGAATACATTGCCTGGCTGCGCACTTCCCGCAAGCGTAAAGCTGACGTCCACCGCACTGCCCGAACAAAAGGGACCGCCCGTTACATTTGCCGTAGTAATCGTGCCTGCCGATGCGGTGAAGCTCCAAGTCTCCGACCATTCTGAAGTGAGCGAGCCGTTTACGCTCAGCACACGCCAGTAGTAAGTCATGGCAGCATTCAATCCGCTGATGAAAGCGGAGGTGTCCGAAATAATCCCTAACTGCGGGTTCGTGAAATTCGGGTGGATGCTGTATTCATAATAATAAGTGGTGACGCCCGGCACAGAATTCCAGACTATTGTTGTACTCAGTCCGCTAAGGGTGCTGCCGTCCGCGGGCGCTATCAGCACCGAGGGTGTTTGCGGTAGCACAATCGGGTCGCTGCCGGTAGAGAAAGTCCAGGTCGTCCACGCGCAGGTATCCACCGCATTGCGAGCGCGAACCCGCCAGAAGTAAATCGTGTTGGCAGCTAATGCGCCCGTGCTTTGCTGTGTGTCGCTGTTGCCATTCGTGGAATTGATGAAAGCCTTGTTGTGGTTTTGCAAATAGGGGCCGTTGAACAGTCCCGTGCTGTCCAATTGCATCTGATAATGCGAAACGCCATTATGCGGAACCCAGTTAAGCGTTATTCCGGCAACAGAACGGTTCACCGCTCCGTTGGCGGGGGTTGACATGGTTACATAATTTCTGATATTAACAGTTCGCACCTCGCTCCACGCGGAGGTGTCCACTGCGTTGGTTACTCTCACGCGCCAGTAGTAGGTTTTACCAAAATACGTGTTGACTAAAAAATGCCGGGTGTCGGAATTGCCGTCCGTGGAGTTGATGTAGTTGTTCGTTCCGAATTGCAATGCAGGTGAATTAAAATCAGCGGACGTGTCCGCCTGCCAATGATATTGGGCGATGCCGGTATGCACACCCCAGTCGAGCGTCACACCACTCCATACATCGGCACCATTTGCCGGGCTGGTGAGGTTCACATAGTTGCGGATAATAATCGTTCGCAGGTTCCAGTCCGAAGTATCACCCGCAATATATGCCCGCACGCGCCAATAGTAAGTTGCGCCAAAATAGGTATTCGTCAGAAAATGCTCCGTATCGGAGTTGTTGCCCGAAGTGTTGATATAATTTTTAGTGCCGCCCTGAAACGCGGGCGAATTGAAATCAGCCGAAGTGTCCGCCTGCCACTCATATTGCTGTGAATTTGCTACGGCATTCCAGTTGAGTGTTACACCCGACCATGTATCCGCTCCGTCAGCGGGACTTGCGATTGATGGAATGTTCCAGGCATATAAAGCACTTGTGTGAATCAATAAAATTGAAATAACACCAATAATAAAATTTTTCATGATTTTTAAATTATTTGGCTAAAGTAGGGATTACATCGCTGAAATTATAACTTTTTAATTATTAAAACTATTTTTTAACAATCCATTGACGATTAGAATTTAAATCAAAAAATTATTCCAAAAAGGATTTTTGTCTTAAAAATTTATTAATTTAGATATTGAAAAACTTTTATCCTCATAGATGTTTAATAAATTACTTCATATTGCCATTTATATTTTTCTGGGAAAAATAATTTTTTCCCAAAATCATTATGAGCATCTTGATGTCAATAATATTAAAGCCAGGTTTGACGCTAATGGTTTTTTATTTTATTCGGAATCTTACGCGCTACCCGGACTTGTCGTGCCGCATAATTCCGGACGAGGCATTTTGAATATTGGAAACCTTTGGATTTCGGGGAAAAATAAAACTTCAGGAGGTGTATTAGCCGTTGCTGCAAACACTTATGCGAATGATTACAGAAGTTGGTTTAAGCATGGTCCCATTGCCAATCAATATCCAAACATCTATGCGCCAGGCGCGTACTCAGGAATATATGATAGTCTTTATAACTATGTATTTAAGATTAGCAGAACTGAAATTCTCAATCATCTTGCAAATTATAATAACACAGGTTATATCATGCCTTGGGCAATTTCCAATTGGCCTGGAAATGGCAATGCCTCATTAGGAATTTCTCAACAATTAGCCCCCTACGTTGATATAAATGGAAATGGAATATACGAGCCTCATCTTGGTGAATATCCAAGAATTAAAGGCGACCAATGCTTGTACTTAATTTTTAATGATGACAGGGTTTTTCAGACACTACATCATACACAGGCAAATAAATTTGGATTTGAAATTCATTTGATGGCTTATGCGAATTACACGATTGGGTTTTTAGATAACACGATTTTTCTGAATTACACCGTTTTCAATCGTTCTGATAATCATTTTGATGATGTTCGCTTTGGACTTTGGTTTGATAAGTGTGTTGGATGTTTTGAAAATACCCATGAAGGTTGTGATACAACTTTAAATTCTTTTTTTGTCTATAAAAATCACTCGCCTGAACAAGATTGCAATCTTGGTTATGGCTCAGGATATGGAGCATTTCCGCCTGCTTTAGGATTAACTTTTTTAAATCAGAAAATGACTGGCTTTGGTGTTTACGAAAACAATTTCGCGCCAACAGGAAATCCAGAAAGTCCTTTAAATATTGACAGTTATTTGAAATCAAAGTTCAAAGACAACACTGCATTCAAAAATGATTGTGATTATTATGGCGGAATTGATTCAACTAAATTTATTTTTCATGATGACCCTAACGACCCTACAGGAGTGTCGGCAATCAATTGTTTAAGTTTTGCTCCTCACAATGTTTCAAGGATGTTGGGAGTGATAGGACCTTTTAATATCCCGGCTCGTTCAAGTGTTTGTTTTGATGTCGCTGTTTCATACGCTCAGGATATTGGAGGAAATCATTTGAGCAGTGTTACTCAACTGAAAAATTATATCCAATCAGTTCAAACATTTTTCAATAATCAAAATTGGGAATGTTCAGTATTGTCTCCTACCGGAAATAGCTATTTAATCCAAACGCCAAATTTAAAATTGTATCCAAATCCGGTTTCAGATTATCTTCAACTTGAGGTAAATACTAAAAGTGGAAGAATCTCAATCTTCAATACAATCGGCAAGGAAGTTTTATCATTTCAATTAGATGAGAAACAGCAAAATATTTTGTTAGCTACTGATAAACTTTCAGATGGCATCTATTTTATAAAAGTAGATTCAGGAAATCAAATGGCTGTTTCAAAGTTTATCAAAAAGAGCTACTAACGGTTTACCTTCTTTTCTTTTCATTTTTTAAACTCTCCGAAAACACCTTAAACGAACTCACCACTTCATTATCCTCATCAATGATGCTGAGTTCGACATATTCATCGTTGACAATCGTGACTTTGCCGAAGGCGTTTTTAAAATTTTTGTTACCGATGCCGTTGCCACCCTGATTCCAGACGTGCTTGCGGAGGTTGTAGCGACCGGTGAGCCTGCCGATAAGTTGCATGTACCACGCCAGTTCTGTGCCGGTGACGCTCAGCCCGCTGGCATTGAGTTCGGGCAAGCCCGCGTTTTTGCCGTCATCCATTACATTGTGGTGGGTGTCGCCACTGATGACGATGACGTTTTTGATGTTTTCATTTTTAATAAAATCATGAAAGTCATTCAGCTCATGTTGATAGCCGGGTCCGTAACTTCCGAATCCGTAAGCCATGTGAAAGCCGCTGTAGCCTTTGGCTTTGAACCGCTGAAGGAATAAACCCGTGTCAATCAGTTTTTGTAAATTCTTGTTGAGCGGCACTCCGCTGACGATGAATTTCCAGTCGGCAGTAGAGTTTTTCAAACTTTCCTTGAGCCAGTTCATCTGGATATCGCAAAACATACAATGGTCTTCGGGTGGATTGAAACGCCACCTGCCGCGTTTGTTTTGTTCAAACGCATAGCCGATGGGATAGGGACGCGATGAGTTGCGGTCGAGTACAAAAAATTCGGCATTGCCAAGCGTGAACGAATGGTGAATAGCTTCCTGTGTGTCCGGTAGTTCGTAGTGCGGAAAAAATTCCACATAGCCGCGCACCACATTCTGCCGCCAAAACTCAGGGAAAGTATCCTGCTGAAAAAAGTTGTCATATCTCAATGGACCTTTTTTTTCGGAGTAAAAATGATTTTTACAATAGCGACCGCTGCTGCCGCCCACGTGGTCGTTGTCGTCAAATACGTAATCAATGGGAACGGTTTGCAGCATTTCTTTCATGCGCTTTTCATTGTAGCGTTTGGTGTAGGAGAGCGCAACTTTCGAATAATCAGCCGAGTAGTCGGGCGCGATTTGATAGTCGGGATAGGTGAAGTCGCCCGTGTGCATCATGAACAGCGGCTGATGCAACGGCATCACGTCAAACACTTTCATGTTTTCGGTTTCCTGGCACGAGCCGGTGACGAAGGTGTAAACTCCTTTCTGCCCGATTTCGGGAAACGTGGTGAAACTGCCGGTGAGCAGTTCGTCCGGCTCAAGTTGTGACGTGGTAGTGAAATCATAGCGGGTGAAAGGCGAAAGCCCGGACAACTGAAAGGTGTGAAATCCGAAATTTTCAGGTAATGTTTTTTCGGAAAATATTTTTTCGGCACCGGTGGCGGTGTTGATGAGCGTCAGGGTGAGGACATCGGGTTTGCGGGTTTGAAAAACAATTTTGGCAGAACCGGAAGTGACAGCGCCTGTGACTGGACCGGAGATGATGTTTTGGGAAAAAATTTGTGTTGAAAAAAATATTAATGTGATGTAAAATATGAAAAAATGCTGTTTCATTAGAGAATAAAAAATGTTGATGCTTACAATTTTAATCAGGATATGTGAGAGAAGCATGAAAAAATGGAACGCTGATTTTGTATGACGGTGATGATTTTTCCGGCTCATAAACACCCGCCAGCATCTGACGAGCAACGCTACCAAAGCGACAACGAAAAGAAACGAAACACCCCGCGCCAAAATTTGTATTTAAATATCCCTCGATACCCGCCCCTTGACACTCAAATCCCCTGTCCGTTCTCAAAAATTATACTTCAACTGCACCGTAAAATTTAAGGGTGGTTCGAATTTGCCGGGGCGGCTGGCGTAAATGCGGTTGGTGAGGTTTTTGCCGATGACGCTCACGCGGAATTTTTCGGTTGCCTGATAGCCGATGCGTGCGCTCATAATGAGGTCGCCATTGAGGTGCTTGTCAATGTAGTCAATAATCGAAACGTCATTTTCGCGGGAGAGGTCTTCGAGCTTGTCCAACGGCTGCAGCAGGTCGATGGTTTCGATGCTGCCTTCGAGCACGCCAAAGAGCGCGAGGTAGAGCGTGGGAATACGCTCCGGGAAACTGAAATATTGCAGCGAGAAGCCGAGCGAAAGTTTTTTGTAGTTGAACTCAATATCCCCGATGGCGATGTGGCGGGTGCGGAATTGCAGCAGCTTGGTTGCATCATCACCTTCGATGCGCCTGAACATATATTTAAAAAAATCTCTCATGTAATTGCCGGCATTGCGCAGGCTTTCATCACCCGGCTGACTTTCGGGGTCGAGCACGCTTTCTTCGAGGTCAGAAGAGTTGAGGTTGGCGGGCAGCGTGTAGGTGTAGCCGAACAAGGTGCGGATTTCAACCTGTCCGATGTTGCCTTTGCCGGCAACGCTCATCTCGTAGCCGCCCACGCGTGCCTTTTCGACATTGAATGGGCGCAATCCGGCAGCAAAGGGCAGGAATGGGAAAATTGGCGTGATGGTCGGGTAGGGTTCTCCGGTGTAGGGGTCAATGATGGAGTGCAAGCCGAGGCGGTATTCAATCATGTTTTCAGTGAACTCCTGCCAGAACACCGCGAAGTCGAAATAGCCTACCCATTCTTTGATTTTGATGCCCTGCTTGTAGCCAAGCTCCATGTTCCAGGATTTTTCGGTTTGCAGTTCGTTGTTGGGGAAAATGAAAACGCCATCAATGAGTTGTCCGGTCACGCGCGTTTCCGCCATCGAGGGAATGCGGAAGCCCTGCCCCCAAGAGTAGCGGAAGTAAGAGGCTTTGCCCGCCATATAGTTCAGCCCACCCCTGAACACGGGAAACCCGGCTTGAATGGCGTCCTGCTGATTTACGTGTTCGTAGCGCACCCCACCCACCAAGCCGAGTTCTTTGTATTTGAGTTCGCCCTGTGAATAAGCTGAGTAGCCGATCTGCTTGATGTATTCACCGCCCGGGAAAAGATTGCTTTTTGTAAATCCTAATTCTATCGGCAAGCCCGTGGTGGTAATTAAACGGATATTGCTTCTTTGCCACGTGTATTGGTATTGCGGATGGAGGTTGATTCCGTTTTCTGAGGCGTTGATATCAGGACCGTTGCCTTTGCGCCATTTATTAAAATACTGCGCATCGAGGCGGTATTTATGTCCGGTGTTGGTGCCATAGACAATGAACGGACTAATCGCATTGCGGAGGTAGCGGTCTTCGGAACTGAAGGCGGAGAGATAGCCGTCATCGCCCATGCCCTGGCTGATGAGGAAGCGGTCGCTGCTTTCCCACATCGTGTTGAAGCCTGTGCCGTAAAACAACCCCTCGATTTTTTTTGACTGCACGCGCAGCTTCGAATTAGCGCGCACTCTGAACTCGCTGTTCTCTTGCAGGTAGCTATTAATGTAATCAATGTTGCCTCCCGTGACAAAGGAGATATTGGGTTTGATTTTTCTCTTATGATTGAAAAACATCCCTGAAAAGTTGGGTTGATAGGCGTCCCACCAAATTAAATTCTTATTGGGCGGGCTGGCGAACACTCCGAAGTAGGTAGTGATTTCAGTTTCTTGAACGCTGTCGCGGGGCCAGGCGGTGCGGATGTTCACCACTCCGCTCATTGCCGATGAGCCATAAACGACTGATGAAGAACCTTTGATGACTTCAATCTGCTCCACGTTTTCGATGGGTGCGAATTTCATGTCCACATCCTTGAATCCTGCCGTTTGCATGGTGTTGCCGTCCACGAGTACGGCTGTGCGTGAGCCTACACCATAAGAAAACGAGCTGCCGCCCCGGATGCTGATTTGTCCGTCCTGCACCTGCACCCCGGGCGTCTTGGCGACTGCTTCACCTAAATCGCGCGAGTTGGAATTTTCAATCAGTTTTTTATCCAGCACATCCACCGACACGGTTTCCTCCCCGATTGTTTTCCCGAACTGGCTACCAGTCACCACCACTACTCCGAGATTAATGCCTTCTTGCTGCAGTACAATTTCTTTGATGAAAACCTGACCGCTTTCGAGCTTGACGTCAATCTTGTATTTATCATAGCCGATGTAGCTAATTTGAAATGTGTAGCTGCCCGGTTCCAATTTCAATTCGAAGAAGCCGTCAAAATTGGTGGTGGTGCCGCTCCGTTTGTCAATCGTGGCAACGGTGGCTCCGAACAGTGGCTCTTTGCTTTTCGCATCACGCACATGCCCGCGGAAAGTGGCGTGTTGGGCAAATAATATTTGAATGGAAAATATAAACAATAACAAAGCAGGGATAAAAACCTTCATTAGAAATTGATTTCTGATTAATTTTTAAATTTTTGTCAAATGTAGTGGATTGTTTTCCTATCAGGAAGCAAGTTGTTTTATGGAATCGTTAAGCTAATAAAAGGAATATTTTTCGGCTATCTGAAAAAATCCGTGGGTGAAATACAGCCATGTAGTATCTTTGCCGAAATTTTTAAAAACCCTCCTTAAATTTTATCATGGCTAACATCGGAAAAATCAAACAGGTTATCGGTGCGGTGGTGGACGTCAGTTTTGAAGAAGGCAAGCTGCCAAATATTCTTAACAGCCTGAAAGTCAGGCTCGATGATGGTACTGATTTGGTACTTGAATGTCAAAAACATCTTGGCGAAGACAGTGTGCGCACAATTGCGATGGACTCAACCAACGGCTTGATGCGCGGCATGGATGTAGTGGATACCGGTGCGCCTATCGCCATGCCGGTAGGGGATGAAATCAAAGGTCGTCTGATGAATGTTGTAGGAGAAACCATTGACGGTATCGGACCGATTACTACCAAAAAGAGCTATCCGATTCACCGGAAACCTCCTGTTTTCGAAGACCTTTCCACTGAAACGGAAGTGTTGTTTACCGGGATTAAAGTAATTGACCTGATTGAACCTTATGCGAAAGGCGGTAAAATCGGGCTGTTTGGCGGAGCAGGTGTTGGAAAGACCGTATTGATTATGGAGTTGATTAACAACATCGCGAAGAGTTATGCGGGGATGTCCGTTTTCGCGGGCGTAGGCGAAAGAACCCGTGAAGGAAATGACCTGTTGCGCGAAATGATTGAATCGAATGTAATTAAATATGGAGAGGATTTTAAGCATGGCATGGAAAAAGGCGATTGGGATTTGTCGAAAGTAAATGTAAAAGAACTTGCCGAATCACAGGCGACCTTGGTGTTTGGACAGATGAATGAACCACCCGGAGCGCGCGCGCGTGTTGCCTTGTCCGGATTGACGGTTGCCGAATATTTCCGTGACGGAGATGAAAATGACCCTTCCGGAAAAGACATTCTCTTTTTCGTGGATAACATCTTCCGCTTTACGCAGGCAGGTTCTGAAGTGTCCGCATTGCTGGGACGTATGCCTTCAGCCGTAGGTTACCAGCCGACTTTGGCATCTGAAATGGGTCTGATGCAGGAGCGCATCACTTCCACCAAGCGCGGTTCTATCACTTCGGTGCAAGCTGTTTACGTACCTGCCGATGACTTGACAGACCCCGCACCGGCAACCACCTTCTCTCACCTTGACGCGACTACGGTTTTGAGCCGTAAGATTGCCGAGTTGGGTATCTATCCCGCAGTGGACCCGCTGGATTCAACTTCAAGAATTCTGACACCTGAAATCGTGGGTGAAGCGCATTATAAATGTACACAACGCGTGAAAGCGATTTTGCAGCGCTACAAAGAATTGCAGGACATCATCGCCATTCTCGGGATGGAAGAATTGTCTGAAGATGATAAGTTGGTGGTGACCCGTGCAAGGCGCGTTCAGCGTTTCCTTTCGCAGCCATTCCACGTTGCGGAACAGTTCACCGGTTTGAAAGGAGTGTTGGTTTCCATTGAAGAGACCATTCGCGGATTCAATATGATTATGGATGGTGAAGTGGACGAATATCCGGAAGCCGCCTTCAACTTAGTGGGTTCTATTGATGAAGCGATAGAGAAAGGAAAGAAGATGATGGCGGAAAGCCGATAAGTAAAGTTTTCGAAATAACATCCACAAGTTGAAGCCTGCATTTGCAGATATTAAACTTTAGATATTAGATGGATTGAGGGAGTTATTTTGGAAACTTGTTTAAGGGTTCATGAATGAGGTTTACTGTTGATTTACCTGATTGTTTAATGGAACCTTCTTCTGCTCACTCTGGATTTTCCTGATTTACCAATTATCATTTTACCTCTAAAATCTGATTTCTGAAATGCATTTAGAAATTCTTACTCCTGAAAAAAAATTCTTTGATGGCGAAGTCACGGGTGTAAAATTGCCCGGTGCGCTTGGCTCATTTGAAATTTTGAATAACCACGCGCCCATCATCTCCGCTTTGGTAAAAGGCGACATTCGCGTGAAAGGAGCGCAAGGCACCGAAATCTTCAAAATCAATTCCGGTTTTGTGGAATGCCTGAATAACCAGGTGACAGTTCTTGTGGAAGGGATTGAAGCGTAAGATTCCAGCTTGAGTAATATTGTAAAAGAACAATCCAAATTTGGGATATCTGCTATCAGATATTAGGCGCTTAACGCTCAATTTTTACCAAAAAATTGATATGTATCCGAAGGTTTTACCTGTATTTAATCTGCGAATCTGTGGCAGATTTATTTAGACTATAGAAGTTAGACACCATACGGGAAGCTATTTCTGGAATGCTTTACTAATTTTCTTTTCCCCGCGGTTATTGATTTTTCCCGGTATCTTTTTATTTTAGCAGAATCATGCTTACCCCCGAACATATCCTCCTCCAGATTTTCGGATATACTCAATTCCGAAACAACCAGCGTGAAATCATTCAGAATGTGCTGAACGGAAAAGATACGTTTGTGCTGATGCCCACGGGCGGGGGCAAATCGTTGTGCTACCAGGTGCCGGCATTGATGCTCGAAGGCGTGACGATTGTGATTTCTCCATTAATCGCTTTGATGAAAGACCAGGTGGACGCCTTGCGGCTGAATGATATCCGCGCGACTTTTCTGAATTCCACACAGTCGGGAGCCGAGCAGCAAAGCATTATCCGCGCTTTGAAAAATAATGAAATCAAACTGCTGTACATTGCACCGGAGCGGCTGTTGGGGAATGAGGCACGGTTCGTCAGTTTTCTGAAAGAACTGAACGTTTCGCTGTTTGCCATTGACGAGGCGCATTGCATCTCGCAGTGGGGGCATGATTTCCGTCCGGAGTACCGCATGTTGGCGCAGTTGAAAAAGCATTTTCCGAAAACACCCGTCATCGCGCTCACCGCAACGGCTGACCCACTCACGCAACGCGACATCCTCGAAAAATTAGAACTGCACAAGCCCGCTGTTTTCGTTTCGAGTTTCAATCGTCCGAACATTCATTATTTTATTGAGCAGAAAAAAAATTTCTACCCGCGCCTGCTCGACTATCTTGAAAAACACAAAAAAGACAGCGGGATTATTTATTGCCTTTCGCGTGACGCTACCGAAATTCTTGCCGGGCGATTGACGGAAGACGGTTTTCCCGCCAAGCCTTATCACGCGGGTTTGGAAAAAAATATCCGCGACCGGCATCAGGAGGAATTTCTGCGCGATGATGTGCAAATTATTGTTGCCACGATTGCTTTCGGTATGGGTATCAATAAGTCGAACGTGCGCTTTGTCATTCATGCCGACCTGCCGAAAAACATCGAGAGCTACTACCAGGAAACCGGACGCGCGGGACGCGATGGCGTGCGCAGCGATGCATTGCTTTTTTACGGCAGGGGCGATGTGGTGAAGCTGAAGCATTTCTGCACGGTGGAAAATAATCCCGACCAATCGAAGGTGCTGTTGGACAAGCTGAACAAAATGGCGCAACTGTGCGAAAGCCGTGTATGTCGCAGAAAATACATTCTGAATTATTTCGGTGAAAATGCGCCCGACAACTGCAAAAGCTGCGACAACTGCACCGGCAGTTTTGAGCAGACGGACGAAACGGTGACCGCGCAAAAAGCATTGTCGGCTGTGGCGCGTTTGGGAGAAAGTTTCGGGATGCACTACGTAGTGGATTTTCTGCGCGGCTCGCAGTCGGAAAAAATTTTCGAGCGGCATAAAAATTTAAAAACCTATGGGGTAGGAGCGGACATCAGCAAGCAGGACTGGCTGAATATTTTCCGCGACCTGATTGCTTACGGATTTTTGAAGCAGGAAGGCAATGAGCGACCGGTGATAAAATTGACGGATAGAAGCTGGAAGGTTTTGCGGGGAGAAGAAAATGTGCTCCTGTCGAAAAAAACCGTGGTGAGCGAACCTTCGCAAAAAAAACTGCCACAAGCCGAAGTCGCTTATGAGCCGGATTTGTTAGACGAGTTGCTCAAACTCAGAAGATATTTCGCGAAGCGCGAAGACGTACCCGCCTACATCATCTTCAACGATATGACATTGCACGAACTCGCGACTTACCTGCCGCAAACAAATGAAGAACTCCGCAAAATTTCCGGTTTTGGTGATGTGAAGCTGAAAAAATACGGAGCGCAGTTTTTGAAAGTCATCCGCGAATACTGCGAAGTGAACCAACTGAAATCGCGCATCGAACTCAAGTTGCCCAAGCGCGAACGCAGCGCTATCCGCAGCGAACCGCGCACCGATACCAAACAACAAACGCTTGAATTGTTCCGTCAAGGCATCCCCGTATCGGAAATCGCGAGAATGCGCGGACTAACCTTCAGCACCATCGAAACGCATCTGTGTCATTACATCTATTCAGGCGAGGTGTTCGTGTATGATTTGGTTCCTGAAGAAAAAATTCCCGCGATTAAAGCAGCCGTTCAGAAAATTGGCGGCAAAGCATCCACGCCTATCAAAGAGGCGCTTGGTGACAACTACACCTATGGCGAAATCAGGGCGGTGATGACTTGGATGAACAGGTTTAGGATGGCGTGATAGAAATTTAACTTTCATTTATGACAGCCAGAAAATAGATATGATTAAAAAAGGAAAATAATCAACTTCATGCTTTTGAATTTAAATTGAAAGAGAATAAGAAAAGTAACCCGAAAAATTTTTCGCGGATAATTATCCGAAAGTAAAATTCGCAACAATCAGCAAAGAAAATTTTGCTGAATTTGTGAATTGATTGCAGTTTTACCCCTCTAAAATAATCTTTCCCTTCCCCGCTTTTTCTCCGTTCATCAATCCCACACTGCGCTTAACAAATTCAGTGAGTTTGCTGCCTTTGAGCATATTTTGCGAAAGCAGCGCGAGGTCGCAGAGTTGATTCACTAATTCATTTTTGCGCTGTGAAGATTCTTCATTGATGACATTTGAGACGAGCGGGTGATTGGCATTCAAAATGAGATTGTATTCGTCCGGGAGGAAACTCATATCCTGATAGCCGCCAGCCTGCGACATTTCCCGCATACGCCTGGTAAATTCCGGGCGGGTAATCGTCACCGGCAAATCATCGGGCGAAAGCGCTTTCACAATCACTGAAAATTTCGGGTCATTGAGTTGTACTTTAAAAAGTCCGATTAATTTTTCTTCATCCCGCTTTGTCAAAACAGATTCCTGATGAGTTTCTTTCGCAATCAGATGGTCTGTAGTGTCGGAGTCAACGCGCATAAAAGTCACTTTCTCAAGTTTCGCTTCAAGGTGGCTGAAAAAGTGATTGTCAATAACGGAATCCATCAACAGGACATCGTACCCTCTTTCTTTTGCAGGCTCAATAAAATGGTGATGCGCTTCAGCATGATGCGTGTAGAGCATCACGAGATTTTCATTTTTATCCGTTTGCAGCGCTTTGATTTTTTCTTTGTATTCTTCGATCGTGAAATATTGTTTGTCGCTGTTTTGCAACAGGCAGAATTCTTTCGCCTTTTCATAAAACTTTTCATCGCTGATGATGCCGTATTTTACAAACACACTGATGTGCTCCCATTTTTCTTCGAATTCTTTCCGGTTTTCCTTAAATAATTCCGAAAGTTTTTCGCCTACTTTTTTAGTGATATATGCGCTGATTTTTTTTACATTCTTATCACTCTGTAAATAACTGCGGGATACATTCAGCGGAATATCCGGGGAGTCAATCACTCCATGCAGGTGCATGAGAAATTCCGGCACAATTCCCTCTACCGAGTCGGTGACAAATACCTGTCGTGCATACAGTTGAATTTTATTTTTCTGAAACTCATAGCCGCCTTTCAGTTTCGGGAAATACAAAATGCCGGTGAGATTGAAAGGGAAGTCCACATTCAGGTGAATCCAAAACAAGGGCGCTTCGGAAAAAAAGTACAACTCTTTGTAAAAATCCTGATAATTCTGAGAGGTGAGTTCGCTTGGCTTTTTCGTCCAGGCAGGTTGCGTATTGTTAATTTGCCTTTCATCAAACTTAATCGCGACCGGCAGGAATTTGCAGTATTTATCCAACAGCGATTGAATGCGGCTCTTTTCTAAAAATTCGTTTGAATCATCATTGATATGCAAAATGATTTCAGTTCCACGCTCATTTTTTTCCGCATCTTCCAAAGTATATTCAGGGCTGCCGTCACAAGACCATTTGACCGCTTTTGCATCGGGTTTATAGGATTTTGTAATCACATCCACCCGGTCAGCCACCATAAAGGCGGAATAAAAACCCAACCCGAATTTTCCAATGATATTGGCATTTTCATTTTTGAACTTCTCCACGAATTCCTGCGCGCTGGAAAACGCGATTTGATTGATATATTTTTTCACTTCTTCACCGCTCATGCCGATACCGTTGTCGCGAACTGTCAGTGTTTTGTTGTTTTCGTCAATGATAATTTCGATTGATAACTCACCCGTTTCATCCTTCAACTCTCCCAAGGCTGCAAGTCCTTTCAGCTTTTTACAGGCATCCACCGCGTTGGCAACCAATTCACGCAGAAAAATTTCATGGTCGGAATAAAGAAATTTTTTGATGATGGGGAAAATATTCTCGGTTTTGACATTGATTTGTCCGGTTTCCATAGTTGTAATTTTTGATTTTTTGGGGATGTTCCCTATCCCGACAAAGCTTATGCCATTGGCGGTTTGCTGTCAAAATGGCAAATGACGATATTTGACTACTTTTCAATCGTTGTTAAATCTAAACAAACGGATGCCGCGCAATTTTTTTTTCCTACTGCTCATTTTTTCATTTTTCATCCATGAATTGCCCGCTCAAATTTCTCCTGATGAAAACAAAAAAATTAAAGTGGTCGCTCACCGTGGCGCGTCAAAGTTTGCCCCGGAAAATACCATAACCGCTTTTTTAAAAGCAGCCGAAATGGGAGCGGATTACGCGGAAATGGATGTCAGGCAAACCAAAGACGGGCACTTCATCATTATACACGATGCCTCGATCAGGCGCACTACGAACGGAAAGGGATTAGTCGCTGAAATGACATTGGAGGAAATCAAAGCGCTGGATGCAGGCGCGTGGTTTGGAAAAGAATTTGCCGGAGAAAATGTGCCGACTCTGCGTGAAGTGCTTCAGGCGATTAAAGGAAAAATTTTGCCGGATCTAGATTTCAAAGCGGGTAACCCCGAACAGTTCGTGCAATTGCTGAAAGAAGAGGGTTATCTGGATGAAGCGAATGTTACTTTTCATGGCAGTTGGAGTAACTGTAAAAAAGTAAAACAACAAACAGAAGAGCTGCTCATCAGACCAGGTTCAAAAACAGGCGCGCAGGGTTTGTCCAAACTTTTAGAAGAACTTGACCCGCCTCTTGTTAATATTGGACGCAGCGCTTTCAGCGAATATTATGTCAGTTTGGTGCAGCAAAAAGGGAAACTTGCATTTGTGAACGCGTTGCGAAGAGCGGACAATAAAAGATTTATGAAACGGGCGATAGATGCGAATGCTGATTTCATCCAGGCGGATAAAATTGATGTGTTGATTGGGTTATTGAAAGAACGCGGGTTGCGTTAAAAGAGCAGTGAATAAATTTCAGGAATGTTGCTCAATCTGATGCGGCTCAATCACCTTCGGACAATCACATTTTTTCCTGGAAGCTGTGCAAGATGAAAACAGCAGGATGCTGAATAATAAAACAAAAACGGAACGGAAAGCAGAAGATTTCATAATGATTTTTGTCGTAATCAGAGGTTAGGAAATTTATAATACACAAGCAGTAATTCAAAACTAACGCAATCAACCCGGAAAATATTTGAAGCAAAAAAAAAGAATATTAGTCGCGCCATTGGATTGGGGATTGGGACATGCAACGCGCTGTATTCCGATTATCCGGGAAATTTCAGAACAAGGTCATGAGCCGGTTTTGGCGGCTGACGGCAGGGCGTATGATTTATTGAACAAGGAATTTCCGAATCATCAACTCATCCGCTTGCAGGGTTATCGTCCGGAATATCATTATGACAGCATGGTTTTTTCGATGTTCTTACAATCCCCTCGCTTTTTAGCTACTATCCGCAAAGAGCAGGAAATTTTAAAAACGCTCATCCGAAAAGAACATTTGAACGGAGTGATTTCCGACAACCGGTATGGACTCTCGTCCACAGAAATCCCCGCTGTTTTTATGACCCATCAGCTTTTTATCAGAATGCCCCCGGGAATGCAATGGATGGAGAATCTTGTCAACCGGCTCAATCATTTTTTTATTAAAAAATATCAAAGCTGCTGGGTGCCTGACGTTGCCGGTTCCGAAAACCTAAGCGGAGAATTATCACACGGAAAAAAAATTTCATTTCCTGTTGAGTATATCGGCATGTTATCACGATTGAATGAAAACAATGCTCAAAAAAAATATGATTTACTGGCGCTACTTTCCGGTCCGGAACCTCAGCGAACATTTTTTGAAAACAGCATCATTAGGCAAGCAAAGGAATTGCCGCTGAAAACTTTGATTGTGCAAGGGAAAACTGAGCGGGAAATGGACCAAGAAAAACAACAGTTGGAGAAAATTCATGAGTATCCATCATTAAGTGAAAATGTCTGTATTGTTTCACATCTCACTTCAGAAAATCTGAATCAGGCAATCGCTGAATCGGAATTGGTAGTATGCCGTTCAGGCTATAGCAGTCTGATGGATTTAGCCGCGATGCGAAAAAAATCCATCCTGATTCCCACTCCCGGGCAAACCGAGCAGGAATACCTGGCTAAATATTTCACTGAGAAAAAATATGCAATCGCTCAAAAGCAATCTGCGATGAACCTGCGAGAAGCAGTTGAAAAAATAAAAAAAACGGAATTACAAAAAATCCCTTTTGAAGGAAATCAGTTTCAAGAAGTGATAAGAAGATTTTTAGAAACAGGATAGAGGTTGATGAAGATTCTGGAATTTATTCCTCAATGTTTCAGCGTGCAAAGATAGGCAGGGTGAGAAGGCGGTTCACTTTCCCTGCCGATGAACTTCACGCAATTCCGCTCTTAGCGGGATTCAATTTACGATTTACCCCCGCTTTTCTTTGCACACCTGATGGTGAAAGTTTTATTTCATGTCCTTGTAATTCGGATAATTTCTTAAACCATCTCTTTTTATTGGAGTAGTATTCTGTGCTTGATTTGTCTCGGATGGAACGAACCATCTTGATAGCGTCAAAAGTTTTTGTTTTCATGTTAAGGAATATTTAAAATCTCACGCGGGCTTCTAATTTCAACCGGAAAATAGCCGTTTTTTAGGTTCACCGCATTGAATAATCTTATTTTGTTAAGGTTAACGATGTGACGAAAATTCCAACTAACAAGAACATCAATTTTATGAACTGTTGTAGCTGCAATATGTACTGCATCGCTAAAATACTTTCGGGTTAAAACGCTTTCTGAAATATAGCTTTCAGCAAGTTCAATAATCCTGTCGTCAATTAAAACTTTTTCGATATTCCCACGATGTCTTGCGAAAAGTAGCCTCACATTTTCAGGAACGTCAATCAATTCCTGTTCAACCAATGCAATGCCGAAATGACGATTTGATGTGTGCCGTTCTCAACCTCTTCAAAAAACTTTGGCGTCCATTCTTTGAATTCATCATCATAGTAACCGCCAAAAACTGAAGTGTTAACATAAACTTTCATATTAGATGCGATTGCCCTGTCATACTCACCAATGAAAATGTTTACGGGAGTATTATCATCCTTATCATCATCACCACAACCATTAATAAATACAATTACTGATAGCAGTAAGAAAAACGTAAGGATGAATTTGTTTTTCATTGTTAATTGTTTTGTTTTATTAGGAAAAATTTTCGCTAACGTTTTGATTTATTGAAACTGAGTCACCGCGTTTTTTCCTTCTTTAATGAAATCCTCCGTCATTCTGCCGCCCATAATCCGGTATTTCACATTGCCTTCGTGGTCTAAATAAAGAAAGGTGGGATAAGCTGTCACCCTGTACATTTGCGCCACTTTCGGTCCTTCGCCTTTTTCCATATCCAACTTGTAGTTGATGAAGTTTGCATTATAATATTCACCTACTTCCGGTTGCGGGAAAACATTGTTATCCATCCAGCGGCAGGGACCGCACCACGCTGCATAGGCATCTAAAAAAATCGGCTTGCTCTTCTGTTGTGATTCTTTCAAGACCTCTTCCCAGGAGCCTTTAAAAAATTGGATGCCGGTGGTTTCCTGGGCTATCACTCCCATGCTGAATAACAATGCCGCAAATAAGAAAAAATATTTTTTCATAGGGATAATTGATTTTTTTACAATGGACAATATTCTAAATTAATTTCTTTTCCGAAGAACAAACGA
>JBGTCY010000165.1:0-22132 GCA_041748615.1 Chitinophagales bacterium | reverse complement strand
CATTCTGAAAGTTTCCGTTTTAAAAAAAATCAATGAAAACAGCGTAAACACCACCAGCGTTATCACTTCCTGAATGACTTTTAATTCCACTAACGCGATGGTCCGCCATTCCCCTGATAGCCGAAGCGGTTGGCGGGAATTTGAAAACAATATTCAAAAAGCGCGATGCCCCAACTTACCAATATGATTCCAAATAACCCCAACTCGGCTAACCATTTGTAATCCTTAAATTTCAGATGACCATACCATGCGAAAGTCATGAACAGATTTGAAAGAACCAATAAAATAATCGTGTAAAATGATTTGGTGAGCATATCAAAAAGTTGATTTTTTTTAAACCATTAAGAAATTAAGATCCATGAATGTTTTAATTCTTTATCGTCTTAATTCATCATCGAAAATTATACATTCATGGATGATTTTTCATCATAAAAAACTTTTTCAAAAAACAAGTTGTTCACCGGTATATTTATAAAATAAATTTTCATGAAAACCATTCTTCACAAAGCGTCATCACGCGGACATTCCAATCATGGCTGGATGGATTCCTATCACACTTTCAGCTTTGCCGGTTATTACGACCATGACCGTGTTCATTTTGGTGCGCTTCGGGTACTGAATGATGATATTGTTGCCGGTGGAAGAGGGTTTGGAGCGCACCCGCACGATAATATGGAAATTATTTCCATTCCGCTGGAAGGCTCATTGGAACATAAAGACAGCATGGGTAATACCCATGTCATTCAAAAAAATGATATTCAAATCATGTCGGCAGGCACCGGAATTCAACATTCCGAATACAACAAAAATCTCAAGACAGCGGTTAATTTTTTGCAAATCTGGGTGTTGCCAAAACTGCGCAACATCAAACCACGTTACGACCAGATTACCATCAACGCTGAAACCTTACAGAATAATTTTCGGCTAATCGTTTCCCCAGTCGGAAAAGACTCGGTGTGGATTAACCAGGATGCCTATTTTTCATTGGGGAAATTGGAAACCGGCAAAGAATTTAGTTACGAACTCTACAAAAAAGAAAATGGCATTTATCTGTTTGTAATAGATGGTGATATTTCCATCAATGATAACGATCTGAATCGCAGAGACGGGTTGGGAATCATGGAAACAGATAAAATAAATTTTACGGCTAAATCCGATGCCGAAGTCTTGCTGATGGAAGTGCCGCTCTCAATTTAACCCGGAGTCTTTCAGAAACTGAAGTAGGTCGTCCCTCAAGCGTTCCGCCTTTTCCACCTGCGGAATGTGACCGCAGTTTTCATAAACAAACATCCTGTTATTCGGCACATCCCGCTCGAATCTGTAAGCGTGCGTGTAGGGAATAATCTTGTCTTCCTTCCCGTAAACAATCAATGTCGGGCATTGTATCATTTGAATAAGCATAGTGTCCGCGTCTTTTCGCTCCCGAAGTAATTCAAGAATCGTATTAAAATTTCCAACCCGGTTGGTCAGCGCATTGGCAACTTTCACTTCGTCCGGATTGACAGTTGAAGGGTCGGCAAAACACTTTTCGATATTGCGTTTTGTTAAAAAATAAGGTACACCTTTCGCGGTTACAACCTCCGCGATTTGTGAACTGTATTTCATGCTGCCGCTCAATTTTTCCGCGATTTCCTGCATGTCATACCCCGCGCTGCTTAACAATGTCAGTTGTTTTACTTTTTCCGGATACGCGGCTGCCAGTTCCCACGCCATCCATCCACCCATCGAGTTGCCCATCAAATAAAATGAATCCAATTGCAGCGATTCAAAAAAAAAGTCGAAAAAATCAATGTAGAGTTTCCGGTAATCCTTGTCACTCATTCCCGGCATGTCTGATAATCCGAATCCGGGCAAGTCAATTCTAATCACCCTGTATTTGTCTTTCATCAAAGCGGCAATCGAACCAAAATTGCGGTGAGAGCCGGCAAGCCCGTGAATCATCAGGATGGGAAATCCTTTTCCTTCATCCACATAATGCACCTCACCTCCACGCCACGTCAAAAATTTTGAATTGGGCAAACTGTAAGTAGCTTTTGCATCAGCTTTCGAAAGAATCGAACTCGGGCGAAAAATAAGGATGCCCGCAATCATTAAAAAGATAAAACCAAATCCCAACAAGATTTTTTTCATTTGATTAATTTGAACCCGAAAATACAGGAAAAAGTTGACGTGGCAATCATGTAACACCGCAAAATATGTATCTTCACGCCCTGTGAAAAAAATTAATCTCATCCTTTTTGACGAACCCGAAACCCGGGGCAACTTATTGCCTTTCACCTTCTCGCGCCCGGTTGTGGATATCCGGATTGGAATTTTAACTATCCGTGAAAAATGGGAGCGGCTAACCGGAGTTTCCTCCTCCACGCTGACTGAAAAATATCTGAGCGAAAAGTTTACTTTAAAGACGGCAGCTTCCAACCTGCTGGTGAATGCCGCAATTTTACCCGACCAAAAAATCTGGAAAGCGATTCACTCGCTCAAGGAAAATGAGTTGCTACTGAAAAACAGCACGCTGATAGCCGCGGCTGGTAAAGAAACCGGTTTAAAAAATATTCTGAAACGCTATCGGAAAATTTCTTACCCGCATGATTTTAACCTGCTTCAGCAACTTCCCGATATTTTTTCTCTCAATGAAAAGGCGCTGACAGATGATTTTTTATTGGTGACAAAAGGAAGAAATTCACAACCGCTTGATAAAAGCAATCAACTCATTGGTAAAAATATTTTCATTGAAAAGGGAGCAAAAATTTCCAGCTCCATATTAAATACAACCACCGGACCGATTTACATTGGAAAAGATGCCGAAGTTATGGAAGGCTCCATGATTCGGGGACCATTCGCCTTGTGTGAACATGCCGTAGTGAAAATGGGAGCGAAAATTTATGGCGCCACGACGATTGGTCCGCATTCCAAAGTAGCAGGCGAAGTAAATAACTCCGTGCTGTTCGGCTATTCCAACAAATCGCATGATGGATTTCTTGGAAACTCAGTGATTGGCGAGTGGTGTAATCTTGGCGCTGACACCAACAATTCGAATTTGAAAAACAATTACGCCCCGGTGAAACTGTGGCACTACCCGTCAGAATCATTCAGGGATACAGGATTGCAATTTTGCGGATTGTTCATGGGCGACCATTCCAAATGCGGCATCAATACCATGTTTAATACGGGAACGGTGGTCGGGTTTTCGTCAAATATCTTCGGAGCAGGATTTCCGAGAAATTTTATTCCTTCCTTCTCGTGGGGTGGCGCGTCAGGAATTTCCGTTTACGCATTAGACAAAGCGCTGGAAACGGCAGAGCGCGTACTACAACGCAGAAACATCCCGCTGACTGAAACTGAAAAAAAAATCTGGAAACATCTTTTCGAACAGACTAAAAAAATAAAATAATGCGTAATAAAATCGTTGCCGGCAACTGGAAGATGCACAAATTCCTCACTGAAGGAACACAGTTAGCCGTAGATATTTTGGTGGAACTGAAAAAAAATCCCCCGAATGATACCGTGATTCTTTGCCCGCCATTCATTCATTTAGCAGAGTTGCAAAGAATTCTGCAAGAATGCGACTTCATCCGCTTAGGCGCGCAAAATTGTTATTTTAAAGACAATGGCGCTTTCACCGGTGAAGTGTCCGTTCCCATGCTCGCGTCCATCGGTATTGATTATGTCATCACCGGTCACTCAGAACGGAGGCAGTTGTTTTTTGAAACCGATGAAATCATCGCGCAGAAAGTGAAAGCAATTCTCAATCACGGGTTGAAACCGATTTTCTGTTGTGGCGAACCATTGGAGGTGCGCGAGCAAAACCAACATTTTGATTTTGTAAGCAACCAGGTCATGCAAAGCCTGTTTCATCTTTCTGCCGATGAAATAAAATCGGTGGTGGTTGCCTACGAACCCATCTGGGCTATCGGCACGGGAATCAATGCCTCCCCGGAACAGGCGCAGGAGATGCACTTGTTTATCAGGAATCTGTTGCAGGAAAAATTCGGGAATGACCTCGCTCAATCAGTTTCTATCTTATATGGCGGCAGCGTGAAAAGCGACAATGCCGCCACTTTGTTTTCCCAACTTGATGTGGATGGTGGCTTGGTGGGTGGTGCTTCGTTGCAGGCAGGGGAGTTTGTGAAGATTGTGAGGAGTTTACCCGCATAATATTTAGCATGTACATTGAAGTTTCCTTCCCCATAGCCGGTACAGCACAGCAGGAAATTTTATCGGCTCTGCTGATGTCTTTCGGATTTGAAACAGTTGAAGAAGCGGAAGGATGTGTAAAGGGTTACATTCCGCAGCAACAATGGAATGAAAATGAATTGAAAGAACTTTTAAAGGAAACAACCGATTTTAAAAATCTCTCTTTCACTTCACAACCTTTGCCCGACCAGAACTGGAACGAGCAGTGGGAGAAAAGTTATCAGCCCATCGTGATTGATGGGAAAATCCGCATTCGCGCCTCGTTTCATCCGGTGGATAACAATGTAATGTATGAACTGCTGATTGACCCGAAAATGTCATTCGGCACCGGCCACCATGCCACCACCCAACTCATGCTGGAGATAATGCTCGGTATGGATTTCACCGAAAAAAGTGTGTTGGATATTGGCAGCGGAACGGGCGTTCTTTCCATTTTCGCTGAAAAAGCGGGGGCAAAAAGCATCGTTGCCATTGACATTGATGAGTGGGCCTACAACAACATCGTGGAAAACATCGAGCTGAATGGCGCAGTGAAAGTAACCCCGCTGCTGGGAGGCGCTGAAGTGATTCCCGCTGAACAATTTGACATCATATTAGCCAACATCAATAAAAACATCATTCTCGAATATTTGCCGTTACTCTCAAAACGGGTGAAACCGCAGGGAACTGTTTTGCTCAGCGGGCTGCTCGAAGCGGATGAATCAGATATCGTCAAAGCAGCTACTGCCTTCGGTTTAGTTCTTCAAGAGAAAAAAAGTCTGGGTGATTGGATTTGTTTGAAGATGCAGCAGAAGTAACTACTTTTATAACAATTGAACGGTTTATACTCCGTTCAGTTCGTATTTTCTATCAGTGAAAAAGGTTTTTTACAGTCATCCATATATGTTAAACCTGATTATAATAATTGTTATTATTTTTTTCATAACGCTGCTGTTCCTGATTGTAAAAGTAGTTTATGAGCAAAGGCGGTCCTATTTATCGATACTCTTCGCCCTGTTGGTTGTCTTACCTGCAATCTTGTTCATAGGTATTTTATGTTCTCCACTTATTTTAATGCGTGGAATTCTGAATTTTATATTGGAGAAAATCGAAAATCGGGAGTCGTCTTCGAATTACAAGCACCTGCTTCACCGCATTCATGAAAGCAATCTGAAACTGCTTGATTACTTGATGCGAAAGCCTATTTATTCCATCATTGATGTCTATAAACATCTGGCAGATACCTCTACTAAAACTGAACAACAGGAAAGTATCTCTCGCTCGCTCAAAATCTTAAAAAAAAATGGGCACAAAATAGATATCGAAGCTTCCTGGGACTCCACTTTACCAAAAAATAAAGTTGCATTGAATGTATTCAGAAAAGGCACTCATCCGAGGGAGAAAAAAACTTATCTTGATTTAAGAGAGGGGTTAGAGCATTTAATTAAAAAGCGTTTTATAGAGTTAAATGGCAGCAATGAAAATGAGAAAATTCTTTGGAATAAGGGAAAGGGCACTGTGTTTTATAACTCAGGCAGAATAGAATTTCTCTTTGAAAACACAATGAATTTAGAGTTTTTTAATCGTGTAAAGAAAATACCCTTAGAAAAAAAACATCCTTTTTTTGGCAGTAAAGAAGACAGGCGAAGCAAGTTGAACATCTACGCTGAATACGATTACTTAAAAGCGGAAATCAATAAATTTGAATTGAGTTTTCTAATTGAATACGGTGATGAATTTATGTTTCCTGAATGGGAAACCGAACTCATGAAAAGCAATATTCAACAACAGTTGCATGCTGCTATAAAAACAGAAATTTCGCCAGGAACTGCTCTATTAAATATGAATGAAGTGACTTTGTATGTCAGTAAAGTTGACGAAAGCGAATACTTGTTAACTATTTTTCTATCGTATGTCATTGAAATAAACGAACGTAAAATGGAAACGCTGTATGAATAAGCTGTTCTATTTCAGAAATGTTGGTTTTGCAGATTTGGAAACCGTGTTGCGCCTCTTTAAAAAAGCAGTATTTCCGGCAGAGGTAGTTCTGGATTATTTTTCTCAACCTGAGAATATTCGTTTCGTCCGTGAACGTTACAACCAGCTTATTCCGCTAACGGTAAAAGAAGCCGTAAAGCTGGATAATATAGAACAACGAATGATTGCGCTTACCTGCTTTCAGGCTGAAGAGATTGCTTCAGAACTGAACGCTGAACTTGTAAACGAACAGTCCCTTGAAAAAAAACAGTTTCAATGGGATGAAAATAATCGCCCGGTTGAAAAAATTTATAAAGACACTTATTCTCTTTTCAGAATCAACGCTTCGGAATTACTGACTCCGGAAGAAATTGAAGAGCGGGATGATGATGATGAGCAACTTCATTTTGAAGATTGGGAATTGTCTCCCCCACAGGAATATATTTATTACGTAAAGTGTGTTTGCCCCAGCACGGGACGAAATTATTTTGTTTACGTTGATGAGGAAATTGGGATGGAGGGTGATGCTGTTGCCGCCATCGCTTGGACGATGCGCATCAACGGGCAACCTATTTCTAAGGAAATGTATCTTAACTTAATGTACGCTGAAAGCTAAAACCTTTGCCATGGAAGAAAATATAGAACGGATTTACAGGCATGGAGATGTGATCATATTCAAATTAATCAACCCACCATCATCCATCACCAATGAAAAAAAAGTCGACACTTTGGTGCTTGCTTTAGGCGAAGTAACCGGCCACAAACACGTGCTTACCGGTGATGTGTATGAAATTGAAACCGGGGAAGAAACAGACGGCAAATTCTTTAAAGTAACCGGAACAGCTACCCTCACGCATGAAGAACATGCTAAAATAATTTTTGAGAAAGGCTATTATCTCAAAGTTGATCAGGTGGAGTATGACCCGTTTAAAGATATGCTGCGCAGAATAACAGATTGATTTTCTATTCTGCCAGCGGCTGATTTATTTTTTCGATTAACGCTTTCGTTCATTACTTTTGTTATATCCCATAATAAATCTAAAATCCCTAAGTTATGTCAGAATCAAAAACAGTGTTAGTAACAGGCGCAACCGGTCAGCAAGGCGGTGCAACAGCTTATGAATTACTTAAAAACGGCTTCAATGTAAGGGCGATGACGCGCAATCCTGGCAGCGACAAAGCGCAGGCACTAAAAAAAGCTGGCGCTGAAATCGTGCAAGGCGATTTAAACGATGCCGCATCACTGGAAAAAGCATTGAATGGTGCATGGGGTGTTTTTGCTGTGCAAAACACCTGGGAAGCCGGTGTGGAGGGTGAAGAAGAACAAGGCAAGCGTTTCGCGGAACTGGCGAAAAAAACCGGTGTTCAGCACTACGTTTACACATCGGTTGGCTCAGCCCACCGCAACACCGGTATCCCGCATTTTGACAACAAGTGGCGCGTGGAGGAGAAAGTTCGGGAGCTGAAATTCCCATCTTATGTGATTTTAAGACCGGTTTTCTTCATGGACAATCTCACTTCTCCGTGGTTCAAGCCTTATCTGGATCAGGGTACGCTTGCCGTTGGCATCAAACTTTCTACATCGCTGCAAATGATTGCCGTGGCTGATATCGGCAAATACGGGTTGCTGGCGTTTCAGAAAGCCGCAGAACTCAACGGTCAGGCAATTGACATTGCGGGTGATGCGCTGACCATGCCCGCTACTGCCGAAATTCTCACTAAAGTAATCGGAAAGCCGATAAACTTTTTTTCAGTGCCGATTGAAGAAGTACGCAAAGCCAGCGCTGATTATGCCACGATGCTCGAATGGTTTGATGCTGTTGGATACAATGTGGACATCAAAGGAAATGCACAAAAATTCGGCATAACGCCCACTCCGTTTGAGCAATGGGCGAAAACGCAAAATTGGAGTTAGGAAATGAAGGGATGTTTCCAATTCTGAGCAGAAAGTCTTCAACACGCTCAAGCATTGACGACACAATGCTTGATTGACACACAACTTCCTGACCTGCAACTATGTAATACTCCCCGGAAGAAGATGAATTTGTTAATCGTTTTGAGTATTAAATTTTTTATTATCAGTGAACTATTGAATATAGACTGCAATAAACATTCAAAAAACTCAAATCTGAAGAACATCTTAATAACGCAATTCTGCTGGAACGGTATGGATTTTGCTTAGTATTGACGTGCCTGACTCCATGAAGACAGAGAGGGAGAAGTGAATAATTAAGCAGTTGTTTATTTTGGCTACTGTCAACAAAAACATAATTTCGGACAACCTTGCGCTTCACAGACGAAACATTGTTGATAATCAATGAAATAATATGCTGTCAGGGTGATTTTTTTGCATATAAAGAAAACGAATAACGAATGATGTTTTTCAGGTTTATTTCATCAGCGGGGCAAAAGGTTGCCGCCCTTACTTTATTGAGCGTGATTGTGCTTCAGCCGTGGAGCGGCTGGGCGCAAACTATCAAGTCATTTTCATCTGACCCCAACCAGTTTGTGAAAGAGATGACGGACTTTCTGAAAGCCACCAAGCGGGCCGACTGTGTGGCTACTGCCGATGTTTTTCTGACACACAATAAAGCCGGGCGGCTTTCTTCCAAGCTGCCTAAGATTATTGAAACCAGCAATATCCTCATCGGACGAAACATGCAGGCATATCCGCATTTTGAATTGTACCTGCGCACGGTGAATGATTTCATCAATACAAATAAAGCGGACGACCTTTTTTTCAAATGGTCTGAAATTCTCAACGAAACCACCAATGCGCAGCGTAGAGGCGAAACCAAAGATTTCAGAGCTTATCTCGATTTTTCAAACGGATTATTCAATCAAAACGCGCTGTATATTTCCGATTCAAAATCATGGGTTGTCATCAGTGATAATTATTCCCTGCAATATGACAATGGTCCGAAAGCGACTTTTCCTTCGCTTGACCTTGTGATGTTTTCATCCAAAGATTCCATAACGATTAAAGGCACTTCCGGCTTTTATTTTCCACTCGAACAAAAATGGCAGGGCAACAAAGGAGTGATTAACTGGTCGCGCGCGGGCTTTGACCCCACGCAGGTTTACGCGGAAGTTTACAGCTACCTTATTGATGTCACCAAAACAGAATTCAACATTGACTCCGTCACTTTTTACAACAAGCAATATTTTGACATTTCCTTGCAAGGCAACCTGACGGATAAACTTGTCGCACAAAAAAATGAAACCAGCTATCCGCGTTTTGAATCATTCAGAAAAGACCTTGCCATTAAAGACCTTGCGCCTAATGTAAAGTTTGTGGGTGGTTTTGCTTTGCATGGCAATAAAGTGTTTGGAACCGGAGATGATTATGACAAAGCCACTTTGATTTTCACCAATGACAAAGGAGAAAAAATCATCACTGCACGCTCCACCGAAATCCTGCTCAGAAAAAATGAAAGCCTCTCCGCCAACAAAGCGGAAGTTTCTTTGTACATGGGTGCGGATTCCATTTACCATCCGGGGTTGAACATTGTTTATAAAATCAACCTGAAAGAAGTTAATCTCTATCGCAGCAGTGAAGGAATTGGCGCTACTCCGTTTTTTGACTCCTATCATCAGCATGAAATCAAAACGGACGCCATTATCTGGAAGCTCAATGAGCCATATGTGGATATCAAAATGCTGAGCGGTGCGGGTAAAGCGCCCGCCACTTTCACCTCCAACAATTTTTTCCGGTTGAGCGAACTGCAAAAGTTCCAGGGTGTGATGGATTTTAATCCCGTTTCAAGCGTGTATTCTTACGCGAAAAAATATGACACCCGTGAAATCGTAGCTGAAGATTTAGCTAAAAAAATGAATCCGAATTATACCGAAAACACCATCAAAAATCTCTTGTTCAAAATGGTGGAAGACGGTTTTATTTTTTATGATGACGGGAAAGGATTAATCACCGTGCGCGATAAAGTCTTTAATTATATCGCAGCAAATGGCGGATTGATTGATTATGATGTCATCAAAATTCAATCATACAGTGAATCCACGAACGCGAAAATGTCATTTGATAATAAAGATCTTGAAATGGTAGGTGTGAAACAGGTTTTGCTGAGTGACTCTCAAAACGTGTTTGTGTTTCCCAGCGAAGAAAAACTGACGTTGCAGAAAAATAAAGACATGGCATTTTCCGGAAAAGTTTCCGCAGGTCGTTTGGATTTTGAAGGAACCGGATTTCATTTCATGTATGACACCTTCATGATTGACCTCACCAATCTTGCTTCGGCATTGATTTGGGTACCCTCCGGAAAGATGGATAAATACGGTGCGGAATTGTTGGTTCCGATGAATTCAAAAATTGAAGGGTTGACCGGTTTTCTAGAAATTGACAATCCCAAAAACAAATCAGGAAAAAAGAAAAAGTTTTATCACCAGTACCCGATTTTTACAAACCTTGAAAAATCGTATGTCTATTATTCAGACTCAACCATTCACAGCGGCACTTATGAAAAGGAACGCTTCTTTTTTATGCTCGACCCATTTGTGTTTGACAGTTTGGATTCATTCAATCCTTATCTTTCTGATTTTGAAGGTGATATGGTTTCAGCGGATATTTTCCCATCATTTCGTGAAAACCTGCGCATTCAAAAAGACCTTTCATTCGGTTACAGAAGAGTGACTCCAGATAAAGGATTTCCGATTTACAAAGGAAAAGCTACTTATAATGATTCCATTTTCCTGAGCAACGAAGGCTTCCGCGGTAATGGAAAAATGAAATATCTTTTCACCAAAATAGAATCTGACAATATCATCTTCTTTCCGGATTCAATGGATGCTTTTGCGCAAACATTCACGATGGATAAGACGACCCATGAGGGTGTCACTTTCCCGCAGGTAAAAGGTGCAAACAATCAAATCCATTGGTTGCCTTATGCTGACAGCATGAAAATTGATATGACGGACCTGCCATTTGTCATGTATGATTCCGCGACATTCAAAGGTAATTTGCTATTTACCAAAAAGGGGTTGAAGGGCGATGGAGAACTTGAATTTCGAGAGGCGGCATTGGCGTCCGCATTGTTCAATTTCGAATCCGAATCGCTCAACTCGGACACGATGAGTTTGGTGATTAAATCTATCGCTGAAGACAAAGTGACGTTTAACACACCCAACGTACGCGGCAACGTGGATTTTAAGAAACGTGTCGGTGAATTCAATTCAAATGAAGAAGGTATTCAAACGGAATTTGCCAACAATCAATACAAAACTTCTATCAATGAATTTTTCTGGGATATTGATGGCAATTATCTTGACTTCAAAGCGCCACCTGCCAGCGAAGGTGTGTATTTCACTTCCACAAGACCGGATCAGGACTCTCTGAAATTTCTTGGAAAGCGCGCGTTTTTCGATATGTCAAAATCCATCATTGATGTGGACAGCGTTCCCGAAGTGCGTGTAGCGGATGCCCGCATCATTCCCGACAAAAAAAGAGTGACGATTCTTCCGGGCGGCTTGCTCGATTCATTAGCTGACGCGGTGGTGGTTTTCGATACGATTTCCGGAAAAAATAAAATCTACAACGCGAATGTCACTATCCAAAGTAAAAACAAATTCACCGGTGACGGCATCATGGATTACCAGGTTTCAAATCTGAAACCCTATCCGATTATCATTCATGATATGGGTGTGAAGGAAGTAAAAGAAAAGAAAAAAACCTTTTACTACACATATGCCAATGGGATGCTGGAAGCGGATGAGCAATTTAAACTGCACCCGAAAATCGAGTTTCGCGGTGATGTGAATCTTTCACAGGAAAGGAAAAATCCGTTTTTCAATGGGTTCGGATTACTGAATCTTGAAAATACAACTCTCAAAACAAGCTGGTTTAAAATAAACCAGGAAATCAATACCGACAGTTTCAGCATTAAATATGACCATACATTGGGCGAAGATAGTGCACGCATGTTCACCGGCATTTTTTATAATCTCTACAATGAAGATGAAGACAAAACATTATATTCCTCCATCATGCACCCGCTTGAAACCAATAAAGACATCAAAGTGATTGATATGAAGGGTATCATAAAATATGATGAAAAAAATAGGATTTATTATTTCGGGGATGAAAATAAAATTGAAAAAAACGCGCTCATCGGCAACATGCTGGTTTACAATGAAAAGAAAAACCTGATTCAGTCGGAAGGAAAATTCAATTTCGGACTCGATTTCGAGCCGATTCAGATCAAGTCATCGGGAAATGTGGTGCAGGATATAGATTCCAACAAATTTACTTTTAACACTTTCCTCGCGCTCTCTGTCCCGATGCACAAAAATCTTGTTTCGTTTTTTGCGACCGACCTCACTAATTTCACTTTTGACAGACCGAATTTAGATTATACCAAAACAGAATTTGAAAAAGCGTATGCCGAAATGCTGGATGAAAAACGCGCGCAAAAAGCCATCGAGGAATTCCGTAAGTCCGGTCAATTCCAAAAACCAAAAGAGTTGAATGAATACACGTTGGTATTGAGCGATGTGAAATTGATTTATGAACCTTACTATCAAACCTACCGCTCAGAAGGTCCTATCGGAATTTCTTTTATCGGACCGCAGGGAATTCACAAAAAAGTGAAAGGACATGTAGAAATGGGTTACAGGAAGGATAATGATTTTTTTAATATTTATTTTGAATCCACAACGGAAGATTGGTATTATATCAGTTTTACAAACAAAACATTACAACTGCTTTCATCTAATAAAGATTTCAATATGTTGCTGGCATCTATCGTGCCTTCAAACAGGAAAGAGGAACTCGCGAATGAGGAATTTTTCTTTTACACCGCCACCACTTATAAAAAAATGCAGGATTTCCTCTATCGCATGCAAATGATTGCGAAAGGAATCAGGGTGGAAGAAAAAGAATTATCAGAAGAAGAAATCTTCGAACAGGAATTGGAGAAAATCAAAAAAGAATTGTTGCAATACCAGGAAGATACCGCTAAATATGTTGCCCCCACTCCGACATCAAAAAAAGGCAAGAAAGAAAACATTTCATTCATTGATGATTCGGAAGCAATCCCGCAGGAGCAACCGGATTATGTACCCGTGCGTCTTGAAGATTTTCTGAAAGAAGAACAACCCAATGAAGAAAAACAACCGGAGCAAAAAGGGAAAAAGAGTAAAGAAGCGCCTAAGAAAGAAGAACCAACTCCTGTTTCGGAAGATGAGCCGGAAACTGAGTTGCAGGAAGAACCTGAATCACCACCCGCCCGATTAGAGGATTTTCTGAAACCGGATACCAAGGAAGAACCCAAACCTAAAAAGGGTAAAGAAGAAAAAAAGAAAGAAGAACCATCTCAGATAGAACAGGATGCTGAAAATGAAGTTGCTCCTGCTGCGGAAGAAGATGATGCCAGTGATTTTGATAAAATAATTGGTGGCGGCAAAAAGAAAAAGGGGAAAGATTGATACTTTTGAAGTGAACGATTCTTTCATTCAAAATCCTGAAACCCGTTGAGTCCAATCAAACGCCTGCTCAGTTATTTTTTTGAAATCAAAGTAGAAGAAGTCGCGAGTACTGTCAGCGGCAAACTGAAAGTGTCGATTCTTAACGGGCGCTATTGTCTCAGTTCCGCAAACGCGGTTTATTCTTACGAAGAAAATTATTCCTCTTTCAAAACAGCTTTTGAAAAAACATCCATCGGTAAACGGGAAATTGTCAATACATTGGTGCTTGGATACGGATTGGGCAGTATTCCATTAATGCTGAATAAAGCACACAATCTTCATCCCCGCTTTACAGCAGTGGAATCAGACCCTGTTGTGCTCCATTTAGCAAAAAATTATGGCTATCTGCCGGTGTCTGTCGCCCTTGTGCAGGATGACGCGTATCATTATGTCATCAACAGCACACAGAAATTCGACTTGATTTGCGCTGACCTTTATGTGGATGATAAGACACCGGCACAGGCGGAAAAGGAAGAATTTTTACAGGCTCTGAAAAAATTGGTGATGCCGGGCGGGTTACTGCTTTTCAGCCGTTTTTATTATGAAAAACATCATCGCCAGTTGACCGATGATTTCAGAAAAAATGTATTTGAAATAATATTTCCAGGCGCTTTTGCAATTAAAACGAAAGGTAATTTGATGCTGGGGTGGGAGAATATTTAAGGGTCGAAGGGCGGGTGACGAGGGACGGGGAACAAGTTACACTTACCTTGATCGATGTAAATCGTAAACGCTTCTAATTTATACCTTGCTTAGAATTATTATCACCCCCTCCGCTTAAACGACCAGTAAAAACTGAACTTCGCCACTTCGCTGCCATCCTCTGACCTTCCAATAGTGTTTATTTTTTGCACAACAGCTTCTCCCGTTTCGGCTGCTCTGTCAGCAGCAGCAAAAAGCAGAGCGCCCTCTTCGCAGGTGAATGTGATGTTGCCGGTAGCTTTTTTGATGAACTGCGCTTCCGTGCCGGTGATTATCACCGCGACCGTTGGATTGCGTTTATACACCGCCAGCAACGCCAGCGAGCCATTTGACAATTCAGCCGCCATCGCCAATGCCGCGAAATACATGGACTTGAATGGATTGGTGTTTATCCAGCGATAGCGAATAGTTGCTTCACATCGGTTCAAGTCGAGGCTTTTCAATTTCATACCCGCAATCAGTCCGAGCGGCACTTTCCATAACAGGAAAAAGCGAAACTTCCAAGGATTGAGCATCTGTCCGATGAAGTCGCGGTGAGCATCCGTCATGGTGAGTGATTTTTTTTCTGCGGGGGCGGTGGTGATGGTCATGGGAATATTTTTACTTATCAATTGCTTCCGTAAAATCTTTGCCAATTTCGATGTAGCATTTTTCAGCTTTCATTTTATGTAAAATAGTCAGCAAATGTTCTTCAAGAATTTTGATTAAAGAATGATTGGAAATATTTCCAAGTGTAATTCTAATTAATTTTTTCGGTGAACCTTTTATTAAATGTGAATTTTTGAAATCATCATCTTTCGTAATTAAAATCATTTCATTTTTATCCGCATAATCAGAAAGAATTTCATCTTTTGTATGCCATTTATCCGGCAACTCATTCACATGCATTGCTGAAATGCCACGTTCATTCAAAAACTTTACCACCTTATATGAAATATGAACATCACAAATCGCCTTCATCAACTTACTTCTTTAAGCGACTTGCCGGACGATAGTATTTTAGCAAAATGGAGTGAAGCCAGAATATCTTCTTTTTCCAATTCCGGGTGATCTTCCAGAATTTCATCGAAAGTCATTTCCGAACTCAACATATCCAATATCACCTCAACGGGCCAGCGCATATTTCTGATACAAGGCTTGCCATGACAGATATTTGGGTCTATAGTAATTCTTTCGAGAAGGTTCATGTTCTAAAGTTAGTAAACTCAGAATATCCAATTAAAATTTGAAATCTTATATCCTGATATTTTGCTTTACTATTGATTATTCAAAACAAACTCCCCATCCCCTCCTTCCCCTTTTTCGGTTTCTTTTTCTTGTCAGCAAACTTAGCGGGCGGCTTGCCGAAATCCCATTCCAATTCGCTGCCGATTTCGATTTTGTCTTTGGAAGTTTCATCCGCTTTTGTTGTTTTCTTCTGCGGCTTTTCCACTTTCTCAGACTTAACGGTTTTCGCGGGTAGCTCTTTTTTTACATCAACAGCTTTCTCTTTTGCAGCCGCTCCTTTTTTCTCCGGATTCACCGCTTCATTTTCATCGGCAAATAAATCTCCTGTTTTTTTAGCCGATTGCCCACTGCCTACTGCTGACTTCACACTGTCGTCTGTCGTCCGTGGTCTGTCGTCCAACCCCTCCTCCATGGACTGTGGACTATGGACTATGGACTGTTCCACAGGAACAACCACTTCCTCACTCACCAACTTCACGCTGTTCACCTTTCCCATGCTCAGGCGGTTGCCGAGCGCTTTCCAGCCTTTCACATCAATGAACTCTTCTAAATTTAATTGGTCTTTTCCTTGCTTTGTGGACACTTCAACGACCGGATTTTTTCCGGTGGAAACAACCAACAACTTTGAGCCGTTAGCATCCCCGATGAATTTTAATTGTTCACCGATAGTTTTCGTTTCAATCAAAAAGCGTTTCACAAAATAGTTTTGCTTTTCGCCTTCATAATACACCACGGCAACCGGTTTTTCCGGAATAAATTTTTCTACAATCAACACATCATTCGGCTCGTAGCGGTTCGTGAGTTCGAAAGTTGTGAGTTCGAAAGTGCCGTCTTTGTAAATCGCCAATATTTTGTCATCACCCGAAAAGTTACCCAACAGTTTTCCTCGATCATCCGTATTCAAACGACCGACTGCGTCATCGAACCAAACATTGATGCCGCCCAAGGTGGAGTGCCCGCCCGACTTGCGGATGACTTTGCGGATAGGATATTTCGTGAGCGTGTTGCCCATAGCGCCACGCCCTTTAATTTCAAGCGTGGAAAAATCGAAATCAAATTCCTTGATGCGGGCGGAACTGCGGCTGTCTAAATTCACCGTAATCACTTCGGACTCCGCGTTGGGGTTGGCGGTGAGATAATGCAATTTCGAGCCGTTTGCGCCTTTCGTTACGTCATACTCTTTGTCGCGGGTGACGCCCGTCACGTTGAAACGCTTCACAAAACTTTTACCGGAGCTGCCATCTTTATACACGCAGTTATAGACCGTGCGCTCATCGCTTTTCTTCCACACTGCAGCATGGATAATATTTTTACCGATGAATACTTTCTCCGCGACTTTCACCACTTTGAATTTGCCGTCAGCACAAATAGCAATGATGTCGTCAATGTCCGAACAATCCTGCACGAACTCGTCTTTCTTCAACCCAAAGCCGATGAAACCATCTTCGCGGTTCATGTAGAGCTTCACGTTTTCCATCGCCACCGCCACCGCGTTAATCGTGTCGAGCGAGCGGATTTCCGTTTTGCGCTCCCTGCCCTTGCCGTATTTTTCTTTCAGGTTTTCAAAATAAGTAATCGCAAAATCAGTGAGGTGCGCGAGATGATGTTTCGTCTGCGCTAAATCTTCTTCCAACTTTTTGATGTCGTCATCCGCTTTTTTGCTGTCGAATTTGGAGATACGCTTGATGCGGATTTCCGTGAGCCGCGTGATGTCGTCATCCGTTACTTCACGGATGAATTTTTTCACATACGGTTTCAGTCCTTTGCGAATGGCTTCAATGACCGCTTCCCATGTTTCACATTCTTCGATGTCGCGGTAAATGCGTTTTTCAATAAATATTTTTTCGAGCGAAGCAAAATGACACTGCTCTTCGAGTTCGTTCTTTTTGATTTCCAACTCCTGCCGCAGTAAATTGAGCGTGCGCTCGGTGGACAGTTGCAGGATTTCGCTCACGCCCATGAAGCGGGGCTTGTCGTTTTCAATCACGCAGGTGTTGGGTGAAATACTCACCTCGCAATCGGTGAAAGCGTAGAGCGCGTCAACTGTTTTGTCGGGCGAAGTGCCGGGTGCGAGATGTACCATCACTTCCACATGTTCAGCCGTGTTGTCTTCCACTTTCTTCACTTTGATTTTGCCTTTATCGTTGGCTTTCAAAATGCTGTCAATGAGTGAGAGCGTAGTCGTTCCAAACGGAATTTCCGTAATCACCAGCGTGCGTTTATCCAACTCTTTGATGCGCGCGCGTACTTTAATTCTGCCGCCCCGCAAGCCGTCATTGTAGTCGGTGAAATCAGCTAATCCGCCCGTAGCGAAGTCGGGGAAAATTTTCGGTTTCTTGCCTTTCAGCACCTTAATGCTCGCGTCAATCAGTTCGATGAAATTGTGGGGAAGAATTTTGCACGCTAATCCCACCGCGATACCTTCAGCGCCCATCGCCAGCACGAGCGGAAACTTCACCGGCAGCGTAACCGGCTCTTTCGCGCGTCCATCATAAGATGCCTGCCAGATGGTGGTTTTGGGATTAAACACCACATCGAGCGCGAATTTCGAAAGGCGCGTTTCGATATAGCGCGGAGCGGCAGCGCTGTCGCCCGTGTAGATATTGCCCCAGTTTCCCTGCGTATCAAGCAGCAGGTTTTTCTGACCGATTTGCACCATCGCATCGCCAATCGAGGCATCGCCATGCGGGTGAAATTTCATTGTGTTGCCAATCACGTTCGCCACCTTGTGAAAACGCCCGTCATCCATTTCATAGAGCGAATGTAAAATTCTGCGCTGCACGGGTTTCAGTCCGTCATGGATGTGCGGCACCGCGCGCTCGAGGATAACGTATGAAGCATAATCCAAAAACCACTCTTTGTACATGCCCGATACCTGCACGACATTTTGCAGATGACCGTTGCCATTCTGACCGCTGCCGTTCATTTCCGGGTCGTGTTCGTTGTTAGGTTTGTTTTCTTTGGGTTGTTTTTTTGCCATTCGTTAATCTACAGTTTTCTGTTTTCAGTTTAGTTTAAAGTTGGGGGCAGGTTGCCTAAAACTGAAAACTCCAGACTTAAAACTGATATTGCAATGTTAAACCTTTAAGCCGTTAAGCTGAAAGGCTTGCGGGGCTTGAAATGCACAGGGGTTTGTTGATAAAAATGCCACTTCAATATGCAGGTAAGTTTTATAAAATTCATTCGCAATCCACTTGCTTTGACTTTGCGGACCGTTTTTTATAATAGTGTTTATCTTTATCAAACTGGAAATATGATAAAATGAAAACTCAGGTAAAATTAATTGATACTCTAAAGTCTGTTTCTCCGGGGCTCAAAGAAAAATACCCTATCGCGAGCCTTGCGCTGTTCGGTTCTGCTACGCGTGATGATTTCAATGCGATGGAAAGTGATATTGACATCCTTGTGGATTTCACATCCTCTGATGTTTTGACATTTTTAGCGTTAGCGGATGAACTTGAAGTTCTTTTGGGTAAAAAAGTGGATTTGATTACCAAGCGTTCGCTGAAAGAGCGGCAATGGAACTATCTGAAAGATAAACTCGTCTATGTCTGACAGACCGATTTTACTATTGCTGCAAGACATACAAGACGCCTGCACACGCATCGGGCAATATGTTGACGGAGTGTCTTATGAAGATTTTACCGGAAATACGATGATGAAGGAAGCGGTCGAGCGAAATATCGAAATCATCGGTGAAGCATGTAATAAAATACCAACTGATTTTTTAGATAAACATACCGAGGTCGAATGGCATAAAGCTATCGGCATGAGAAACAGGCTTATTCATGGTTATTTTTCTGTTGATATTCCGTTGCTATGGAATACTGCTACTGCGGTTATTCCGGAGTTCAAAAAGCAAATAAGTAAATTGATTGAGCAACAGGAATTTTAATAATCACCACGACTATTACTGCTCATTTAGCTTAAGGGATGTATAACTTATCATTTCTAATTGTTGTTAAAAATAGCAACAATTAGAAACAACTCGAAAAGCCTCAATTCACCTCCGCCAACTCCACATCCTTTTCGTATTTCAGATTTTCAATGATAAACTCCTGCCGGTCGGGAGTGTTTTTCCCCATGTAGAAATCTAAGAGTTGCTGCACCTTTTCCTCATGCCCGATGCTGACGGGATCCAAGCGGATGTCGGGACCGATGAACTGCTTGAACTCGTCCGGTGAAATTTCACCCAATCCTTTGAAGCGCGTGATTTCAGGTTTGCCTTTCAGCTTGCGGATGGCTTCCTGTTTTTCCGTTTCATTGTAGCAATAGAAAGTTTCCTTTTTGTCGCGCACACGGAAGAGGGGCGTCTGCAACACATAGAGGTGATTATTTTTTACCAAATCAGGAAAAAACTGGAGGAAGAAAGTAATCAGCAGCAAGCGGATGTGCATGCCGTCCACGTCCGCATCGGTGGAAATCACGATGTTGTTGTAGCGCAAACCATCCAAGCCGTCTTCGATGTTGAGGGCTGATTGCAAAAGGTTGAATTCTTCATTTTCATACACGATTTTTTTCGTCAAGCCGTAGGAATTCAGCGGCTTGCCACGCAGGCTGAAAATCGCTTGTGTGTTCACATCGCGGGCGGTGGTGAGCGAGCCGGATGCCGAGTCGCCCTCGGTGATGAAGATGGTGGTTTCGAGATTACGCGGGTCGTTGGAATTGAAATGAATGCGGCAGTCGCGCAGCTTCTTATTATGGAGGCTGGCTTTCTTCGCGCGTTCGCGGGCGAGCTTCTGAATGCCCGACAACTCTTTGCGTTCACGCTCCGCTTGCAGGATTTTCTTCTGCAATGCTTCCGCTATCTGGGGATGCTTGTGTAAATAATTGTCGAGATGTTTTTTTAGAAAATCCGTCACAAAGGCTTTCATGGAAACGCCACCGGGAGCGATTTCCTGAGAGCCGAGTTTGGTCTTGGTCTGCGACTCAAACACCGGTTCAATCACCTTCACGCTGACTGCCGCCACAATCGAACTGCGGATGTCCACTGCGTCATAATCTTTTTTGAAAAACTCGCGCACCGTTTTCACATACGCCTCGCGGAAAGCCGCCTGATGCGTACCGCCCTGCGTGGTGTGTTGTCCGTTGACGAATGAATAGTATTCTTCGCCATAAGAATTGGTGTGTGTAATCGCCACTTCAATGTCTTCATCTTTAATATGAATAATCGGGTAGAGCGGTTCCTCACTCATGTTTGCATTCAGCAGGTCGAGCAATCCGTTTTCAGAATAAAACTGCTGACCGTTGAAATTGATTGTGAGTCCGGGATTGAGGTAAGCGTAGTTCCACATCATCCGCTCCACGTGCTGTGTGCGGAAATTATAGTTGTGAAACATCTTTTCATCGGGAATAAAAATCACCTTCGTTCCCTTGCGTTGTGAACTTTCCTGTTGTTTGTAATCTTTGCGGATATTGCCGTTTTCAAACTCCGCACATTTCGTCTGCCCGTCACGAAACGACTCGATTTTGAAATAGCTTGACAACGCGTTCACCGCTTTGGTACCCACGCCATTTAATCCGACTGATTTCTTAAAAGCTTTGGTGTCCTATTTCGCTCCGGTATTGATGATGGAGACACAGTCCACCACTTTACCCAGCGGAATACCGCGTCCGTAGTCGCGCACGGTAACGGTTTTGTCTTTGATATTGATGTCAATCGTTTTGCCGTTGCCCATCACGAATTCGTCAATCGAGTTGTCAACTGTTTCTTTCAGCAACACGTAAATGCCGTCATCGGGCGCGGAACCATCGCCTAATTTTCCGATATACATGCCGGGGCGCAGACGGATATGCTCTTTCCAGTCAAGGGATTTAATGTCGTCTTCTGTATAGGATGCGCTCATGTTTTTTATTTTAATTTCTAAAGGTTCACAAAAATTGTCGCGGATATTTTGTCACACAGATTCCATCTCTTGAAGAGATGGAATCTGTAATCAACGTGAATACGAAATTTAGATTTTCCCGCTGTTTTGAATAAAAATATTTTAAAATAACCTTATCAAAACGAATTAAAGGGTTGAAGTTTTACAATGTTAAGCAAATCGCTCCGGTAGGCTGAAAGGCTTACCGGAATTAATATGCACAAGAGTTTGTTCATAAAATCCCAGAGTATCTTCTGGAAATTTCAAACCAGTTTACTTATAACATAATAGTATCATGTGGAAACACGTTAAGTTGATTCCCGTATGATACAAGAACTTCTCGCCTTATGAAAACCGGAAAAAACAGAAATCCGATTCCGATAAATTCAAGGAAATCCAAAAAAAATCCTGAACCGGAATTGTGCGCCAGGTTCCAGACCGGAGATTTTCTGGCGTTTAATCAACTCTCCGCTGCTTATTCAAACACGCTGAAAACCGTTGCTGAAAAATATGATAATCAGGGTTTGTCGAATGAGGAATTGATTATTCATGCGAAAATCGGACTGATGAAAGCGGCTCACCGCTTTGATGAAAGCAAAATGGTCAGTTTCAGGCTCTATGCCATCTGGTGGATGCGGCAGGTGATTTTAAAAGCGTTACAAGAACAAGCGAAAATTGAACAAATTCCCGAATTGCTGATTAGTAATCTTCAT
>JBGTCY010000164.1:0-23811 GCA_041748615.1 Chitinophagales bacterium | reverse complement strand
ATATTTTCTGACTTAAAAAACTCATTAAAAAATTCATACCTTTTCAGAAGCCAGTCATTTTTGTTAAACCAATCTTTTGCATTTTTTTTAAAATCGGTCAGATATTTTTCAACGACTGAAAGTTCGTGTGATACTTCATTCATGATTAATAATTTGATGTATAAAAACAAACTAAAGATACATCAAAATTAAAATGATTGACAGTATAAACGCTTCATCGGAAAAATTACAATACCAAGCCAATAACAAAAACTCCGGTTTTGAGCGAGAAAAGGAAGCCCCGATAAATTAATCGGAGTAAACTCCCATCCCGACCGTGCACGAGCAGGGTTGCCGGAACGTGTGCGGCATGACAGTAGTACAGAAGGGGCACACCCAACAATAATTTCAATAACTTAGTCAGCTTCTATTTTTATATCCCAAATTTTATTACTGTCATGGAAAGTAAATTTTATTCTAAGGAAAACCTGAAGTTTTTGATGCATGAGTTGCTGCCGGTAGCGGAGTTGTGCGGACGGGATTACTTCAAAGAGCATACGTTAGAAAGTTTTGATATGATTTTGGAGGCGGCTGGCACGCTTTCCGCGAACAAGCTGCGCCCGATTTTGGTGGAGATGGACCGCAAACCGCCCGAACTGGTTGACGGCAGAATAAAAGTACATCCCCACATGCGCGGGCTGATGAAGCAATTCGGAGAGGACGGGTGGATTTCAATGTCGGCACCGCAACGGTTGGGCGGACAGCAGGTGCCGTTTACGGTGTTGCAGGCTTCGGCATTCATCATGGCGGCTGCGAATTATTCCACGATGGCATACCCGTTTTTGTCAACAGGTGCGGCACACCTCATTGAGTCCTTCGGCAGCGCGGAGTTGCAGGAGGCGTTTATCCCAAAAATGTTCAGCGGGGCGTGGCAGGGAACGATGGCGCTCACCGAGCCGCAGGCAGGCAGTTCGCTCACCGATGTGATGACGAGCGCGAAGCCGACCACGCACGGGTATCATTTATTGAAGGGTCAAAAAATATTTATCTCTTGTGGCGACCATGACGGGTGCGACAATATCGTGCACCTGATGCTCGCGCGGATTGAAGGCGCGCCCGCGGGAACGAAGGGCATTTCGCTGTTTGTGGTGCCGCGCATGAGGGAGGAAAATGGTGCGCTGGTGTTCAATGACGTGCATACGGCAGGCGTGTTTCACAAAATGGGTTATCACGGAGCGCCTATCGCGCATTTAATCATGGGTGAAAAGGAGGATTGTCGCGGATGGCTCGTGGGCGAGCCGCACAAGGGACTGAGCTATATGTTTCAAATGATGAACGAGGCGCGCATTGGCGTGGGCATGCAGGCGACTTCGATTGCTTCGGCTGCTTATTATCACGCGCTTGATTATGCGAATGTGCGCTTACAGGGAAGAAAAATTACTGACAAAGACCCCTCGAAGCCGCAAATCCCGATTATCGAACATGCGGATGTGAAGCGGTTGCTGCTGTTTCAAAAAGCCATCGTAGAAGGATCGCTGGCGTTGTGCCTTCATGCCGCAATATATTATGATAATTATCATACTTTGGAGGGAGAAGAAAAGGAAAATAATTTTTTGAAGTTGGAACTACTGACCCCGATTGCGAAGTCTTACCCGGCTGAGATGAGCATCCTTTCGACCAGCGTGGCATTACAGTGTTTTGGCGGCTACGGCTACACGAAGGATTACATGGCGGAGTTGTTTTTCCGCGAGACGCGCATCCACACGCTCCACGAGGGCGTGACCGCCATTCACGGGATGGATTTGCTGGGCAGAAAAGTGATGTTGCAAAACGGCAAAGCCACCATGCTGCTGATGCAAGAGGTGTTCGCTGATGTGGAACAGGCTAAAAAATCAGCATTGCTGATACCGTATGCAGAGACGCTCGAAAAAGAATTGGAAAAGCTACAGGAGGTGACGATGCACTTAGTGGGTGTGGCGCAAAGCAAAGGCGCGGAAGTGTTCCTGGCGGATGCGGCATTGTATCTCGAACTGTTCGGCATCATCGCGCTCGGCTGGCAGTGGCTCAAAATGGCAACGAAAGCGGAGGAGCTAAAACAAGCAGGCTCGAAAAAATATACGCCTGAATTTCTGCAATCGAAAATGCACACGTTGCAATATTTCTATGAATATGAAATTCCGAAAACCGCGGGCTTGCGGAAACGGCTGACGAGCGGAGATGATTTGACGGTGAGGGTGAAGGCGGGGGAGATTGTTTGATTTGCTGATTAGCAGATGTGGTGATTTGAGGATTTGAGGATGAGATGATTTTTTATTTAACCGCTCACTTCTTTTTTCGGAAAAAACAAAACAAAAAATTCTGCACTGTATTGTAGGGTGTGATGTGGTCCTCTCTTTTACATTCGAGCACATTGAATTTTTCGGAAAACAAATTGATGATTGCATTTTCGGAATATTGATGAATCTCCAATCCGCTGCAACGCTTAGGTCCGCTTTCAGAAAAAGTGGCAATCACTAAATATCCACCCGGCTTCACGGCTTTGTTCACTAATTCAATATATTGCCGGATTTCATGCTCGCCTGTCAGAAAATGGAAAGTGGCGCGGTCATGCCAGAAGTCATATAATTCTTCGGGTTCGAATTCGAGAATGTCGGTGACTAACCAGTTGACATGTTTTGCCGCATCACCTACCCTTTGCCTTGCGTGCCGGATGGCGGCATCGGAAATATCCAGCAAAGTGACGTTCCGAAATCCGCCCTCCAATAATTCATCAATCAAAAAACTTTCACCGCCCCCCACATCAATGATAGCGGCTTTTTTGGTGAGTTTAGATTTTTTGATGAATTCGAGGGACGTTTCAGGAACAGGCTGATACCAACTGACTTCATCAGGCTGTCGGTTTTCGTAGATAAATTCCCAATGTTGTTTCCTGCCGAGTGATTCCATGTGCAGCCGAATTTAGGATAATTTTATTCAGATAAAATGACCATCGTTTGACAAACCAAATCAACCAATTTGGTCAGGTATTTGTAATACCAATTAGTGAGTTCAGAAACTTTTTTAAATCAACTCCGTAATATCATGTTGATAAATCTTAAAAAATTGAATATTCAACCACCCATCAAAGGGACACTGCTGCTTGCGGAACCTTTCATGCTTGACCCGAATTTCAAGCGGACTGTGGTCTTTATCTGCGAAAAACAGAAGAGCGGTTCTGTTGGATTTATCCTCAATAAGCCGATGCCGCTGAAATTGACCGAAGCGGTAGATGACATTTACAATTTTGACGCGACACTTTATTTTGGCGGTCCTGTTCAAACCGATACCCTGCATTTCATTCACAATGTGCCTGACCTTGATGGCTGCATTCAAATCATAGAAGGATTATATTGGGGCGGAAACTACGAAGCCTTAAAAGAAAAAATTAATTCCGGTCAGGTTTCTCCCGAAAATTTCAGATTCTTCTTAGGCTATTCCGGGTGGGATTTGAAGCAATTGGATGATGAACTTCAGGAAAACTCGTGGATTGTCTGCCCTGCAAAAGCAACTCATATCTTTCAGGCTAAACCGGATAATCTTTGGAGAGAAGTTTTGAAAGAAATGGGCGGTGATTACGCGATGATGGTGAATTTCCCCGAAGACCCTACTTTGAATTAATCAAATTTTATCTTTCGGCAACAGTCAAGCCCTGCTTGTTTAATTCATAAACCTTGTCCACTTTATCCTTTACATAAAGTATTTTGTAACGAAGGTATCCTTCAGCATCCCAAACTAACCAGGTACCGTCTTTCACGCCCTCTCTAAATTGTGCAATTTGTTTGCGCTCACCATTTTCATCAAAACTTATCCAGGTTTTATCCATTTTATCGCCCCTGTAAAATCCTGTTTTCACCATTTTCCCAAGGGAATCATAATAAGCGACTTGAGTATGTTCACCTTTCACCCTGATGATGGTCCTTTTGATATCATCATCCGCAGAGGGTTCCTGTGCAATGCACCAAAAAGGAATCAACAACAAACAAAAAGCGGGAAGAAGGAAAAGCGTTTTCATTTTAAGTGATTTTTTATTTACATGCTCTAAAATTATTTAACCTTGTTTTCAATTATTTAATTTCAAGTTAACAATTTATTAACATTAAATGCTTGGATATTTGAACTTTTTAAGTTTGAAAACCATCATGTTCCTTGTAACATCTTTTGCTACGTGATTTCGGGAGAAATGTTTACAAGTCACCCAGCGACCCCGGGAATCTAAAATCATCAATACTTTTCAATTTGAATGATTGTCGAATAAAACAGGAATTGGACATTTTGGGATAAAAACAATGATTCTAAAGGCAAGTCTCAATCAAATACAATCTTTCAGCCACGGAAGATTCAACCTGCCGGTTGTTAATAATTTTCCCTTCTCACCTGAAAGGAAAAAATTAGGTTCTGGTTAGAATTAATTCAGTAATGCGTCAAACTGGTTGTCAATCGGAAAATTGCAGGAATTACAAGTGTTTTGACAACCTGAAAAAATAAAGGTGGACTGCTGATTTTAATTCTTGTCGTCAGAAAGATGATTTTAAAACAAAAGACCTGACGACAACTCACATCTCTTTATAAGGTGAACAAAAAAATATACATTTTAAAAAGTAGAATTCCTGCAAGTTGGGTTTACCTGCTATTTCTTCTGTTTGTTTGTGGTGAAATTGCTTTCACACAAAACCCAAGCAATAATTTCGGAGTGGAGTTCGGTTTTATCAATCCCAACACACAACAAACCCTTGAAGAAGCCGCTACTAATGTTTTGAAAATAAAAAACAATACACGTTTCGAACAGGAGATCAGTGTTAATATTTCGTTGCCGGATGGATGGCAAACCTTATCAAAACCGGGGAGAGTCTATACGATAGCGCCTTCGGATTCCCTTTTCATTCCCGTAAGAATCATTCCTTCAAAATCCGCGAAAGGAAATACCAATTACATCATCAATGCTTTTCTGATTACGACAAACGGCTTCCAGATGGCAAATGATTACTGGTATGTCGAAATCAAAAAAATCTCCAACTGGAATGTTTCTATTCCGAAGAAAAAAATTTATTTTCCGAATGAAACACACACAGCCGAGTTTGATATTTTACTGACCAACTCCGGCAACTCCGATGAAAAAATTTCGCTTGATTTTCTGGCTTCCAGAAATCTGATTATCACCGGCATTGGCGAGGAAGATGTTATTTCGCCTTTCACAATTCATTTGCCGGCAGGCATGGATTCATTAATTAAATGCAAGGTCAGAAAAATTACAGATACCCGAAAAATTACTGCCATCAGTGAGGATAGTGAAGAAAGCAGTGAAAAACATTCCATGAAAGTGACCGTGAGAGATGAAGGCGGAAATGAAAATATCGCCAGGCTTTGGCGCGGCAATGTTGACTTTTTTGAATTAGGCAATCAAATCAGGGTGGATGGTTTCGGATATTCTTCCTTGCCGGTGACCGTGGAGATGAACACGTTTGATGTGATGGACAATACCAGCCTGATGCTTTCCATTTACGGAACATCTTATTTCAATAAAGACCGTACCCTGATATACCGCTATCAATCAAATTTCATAAACAACTTTTTAGAAGCAAGAAGTTATGTTGGCGACTATCACTACCTCGCTTTTCTGACGCGAAAAGGCGGATTTGAAGTAGGGAATATCAGCGGGGGGAAACATGGCGCGTTTCTTGGCGGAAAGGGCGCAAGAGCTATTTTCAGAACCAAACGCAATGAGTTATCCGCGATGTATGTGAGAAATCCTGAACTTTTCAGAAACACAATGATGTCAGGATTTGCCGTAAATAATATCCTCCGATTCAAAAATGCCATCAACGACACCTACACTCAAACGAGATGGGATGAATTGGCAAAAATCCGTTCAACTGTACTCAGTACCAGTCTGGCACTGAAACTTTCAAGAAATCACCTGCTGAGGTTAGGCGGTGGAGCGAGTTATGAAGAACATAACTGGAATCCTTCAAACCCGGTGAAGCTATTTGGTCACAGTCATGAAATCTCCTACAGCGGCAGAATTAAAAAACTGCATGTCGTAGCGAATCACCGTTATGGTTCAAAAAGCTATTCCGCTTTTCGGGGTGTTTTCAGCGCGTCAACACTCATTTCTTATGACATCAACAAGAAACATGACATTTCATTTCTTGCAAATTATTACCGTCAGAGTCCCGAACAATATTCCGGTGGTGTGTTGTTGCCCGACCCGCCTGCCACGATGCGCACCCGCTATGAAATGCGGTGGGCGATTAACACCGCCACTGCAAGAATCATCATCAGACCGTATTACCTGTATCATGAATTGGTTCAACTCCGAACGGCAACAAAAGCCATCGGATTTGATTATCGCCCAAATACTTCAGAAAGTGATTTCAGATTTTACGCTTCCGTAGATGCGGGCTTTGTGAATGCCTTAGATGTAAACATACCTGAGTTTTTTATCGCGCAGGTGTTCGGAAATTTCCGGTATAGAAATTTTAACACCTCCATTCGCTATTATTACGGACCGTTTCAGGCAATTGAACAAATCCGGTATGTGCAGAGCCGCCAAAATCCGCAAAGAATCATGATTTCTCCTTTCCTTGACCAGTGGATTATCAAGTCGCGATTGCTCGTGCGCACTAACTCCAATTTCAACTACGATACCAACTTCGACCGGCTTGGATTTATCCTGCGTCCTGAAACATTTTATTTTGCAAAAAATGACCTGACACTCAGTTTTTACATGGAATATTTATTGAGTTCATCGGGCACCGGCAGTTCATTCACCGGAACTGAAACTGCAGCCGGAAGAACAGGTGTCAGTGACTTCAACATCGGGGCAGGCATCCGGAAATCATTTGGTATTCCTTTAAACAGAAAAAAATTCCACATTGTAGAAATCATCGTGTTTAAAGACGTGAATGGAAACGGCAGATTGGACGCGGGAGAGGAAACCGTTGAAAACATGCTGATAAATATTCGGACATCCAAAACAACCGAACCAGACCCTAATGACAGCATGGCTTACTACGCGCAGGATAATCTTGTCAATTATGAATTGCTGACCGGCAAAGACGGCACCGTGAAGTTTGATAATCTGCCGACCGGATTTTATTCTATCAAAGCGCTCCCCCTCACAGAAAGCGGAGGCTGGTTTTATGACAAAGTGGTGCAGGAGATGATTAGCAGCCGCAAGAAAATTTATTTACCACTGAATAAAGCCGCGCGCATGACCGGCAATATTGTGATGGAAAGAGACAAATATTCTAAAATTGAAGGTGAAATTGACCTGAGCAGAATCAGAGTAACTGCGGTCAGCAGCACCGGGCAAACCTATAGCACGTTGACCGGTAAAAACGGAGAATTCAACATGTTTCTGCCGGTGGGCGAATACATGATTGACATCAACAAAACTGCTTTAGGCGACCTGTTTGAATTTGTAACCAGCAACGTAAAAATCAATCTGAACGACCCCAACAACAGTTACAGCATTACTTTTTATGTTCGCGAGAAAAAGCGGATGATGAATATTAAAGAATTTAAAAACTAAACAAACGATGTCTATGAAATTAAAATCATTATTACTGTTTTCTTTTATCTGCGTTCAAGTTCAACTCTTCGGACAAAGTGTATCCGTTGCGCCTTCAAGGCTTTATTACAAAGTGGATTTAGGCGATTACAAAAACCAAATTGTACGCGTCACCAATAACTCTGAAACATCACAATCATTTTCGGTCACGTTCGGTGATTTTGAAGCTCCCGGAAGCGAGGGCAAAAGTGAATTGATGCCCAAAGGCACCAGCAAACACGGCTGCTCAGACTGGCTGAGCGCTGACCCTTCTTTTTTCGAACTGGGTCCCGGACAGATGCAGGAGATAAGAATCATTCTGCAAGTGCCCAACACGCCTGATGCCAACACCGTTCGCTGGGCGACCGCGATGATTAAGTTAGTGAAAGAAAAAGACAGCCAGTCGGAAAAAATGTCCGAAGGGGTGGGAATGGGTATTCTGCAAACCTTTCAGTTTGTGGTACACGTTTTTCAAACACCACCCGCTATCACTTACAAAAAAGCGGAGATTCTCAGCTTTAAAGAAATTGAACCCGCTGAAGGAAAAAAGAGAGTTTCACTGCATACCAAAAATATTGGTGATGCGATTCTGGATTGCGCTTCATATATTGAAATTGTTTCATTAAAGACCGGTGAAGAACAACGGATAAAACCAACGGCATTCACGGTATTGCCGGGTGGCAGCAGGGAAATAAAATTTACCTTGCCGGTCTTAAAGCCGGGGAAATATTCATTGCTGGGTGTGGTGGATTATGGGAGCGATGCGGAAATTCAGGCTGCTGAAATAGACATTGAAATAAAATAAATGTCCATGAATTGTTTCTTTAATAATGCCTTAACTTTCAGGTCATGAAAAAAATAATCCCGCTGTTAATCCTGATGTCAGCCTGCTGGATGAACAATGTTTTCGCGCAGCTTTCCGATGAGGAATATGCTTACATCACCCTTGACCTGCAAGGGATTCTCACACTCAATATGTCCACCAATCCGCAAATTGATTTTTCATTTTCATCCATCCAGGAATATCAAACCGGCATCACCCGCTACAATGCTTCCCGGCTTGAAGTGGATGCTACCGTAGCGTGGGATTTATTCGCCTATGCCAACACCGACAACTGGATTCAGGGCAATGCCTACTCCACTAATGGCGAGTCCACACTGCCGGCAGAAATTCTCGAAATTCAATCCATCGCGCCTAACACCAGCACTCCACTGGGTGGAAATTTCAATACGTTTGAAAGCCTTAAAGGACTGACGAATTCAGGAGTAATCGGAGGCGTACCGGATGTCAACCTGACGCAGTTTCTTGCGGGCATGCCGGGCACCTCACCTGGGGAGAGTTATCCGCCCGGTGCGGCACAGGCAAATCCAAGCACGCATCAATTCCGTGTTCACTATCGTTTAGTGCCCGGAATCCCAGCAACATTTCCCAACTCTTCAGTGCCGATTGGTGGCAGCGGCTTCGCGCAAGCCGGTTATTACTACATTGAAATTATTTACGCGCTGGTGGAAGATTTATAATTGACTTGATTAAACCACAATCACACTCACCGCTTTATCTTTTGACCATTCCGCATTTTTAAGTTTGGATAAATGGATTTTTCCAATCAAGTAGTTAAATGATTCAGATTCAAATTTTTCCCTGATTGAAATAAAATCACCGGGATTGATTTTCCCCAGTGAATGATATCTCACATAAACTTCTAATGGAATTTCATCGCTCAATACAGCGCCATTTTGCTGGTAGTATTTTTTGTATTCGTATTTATAATCGTAAGTGAGCGCGGAAATATCCGACAACACAGCCGAACCGGTCGGATTGCCGCCAGCGCCTTTGCCGATAAAAACCTGGTTTTCCGAAAAGGCGCTTTCCACTACAATCCCGTTATATTCATCATCTATGCTCGTGAGCCTGCTGTTGCCATTCAAAAATTTCGGAAGGATGTAAGCCGAAACATTATCCCCTTCCTGGCTGCATCGGGCAATCAATTTTATTTTACTGCCGCGTTGTTTGGCAAAGTTGATGTCAAACTCGTTGATGCGGGTAATCCCGAAACTGAAAATATCATCCGGTCGTGTAAAAACTCCGAACGAATGCAGCAGGATAATACATAATTTAAATTTCGCATCATGTCCTTCCACATCCAGAGTCGGGTCTGACTCTGCGAATCCATTTACCTGCGCTTCATGCAGCGCGTCTTCATAGCTTTTATTTCCTTCGAAAAGTTTTGTCAGGATGTAATTTGTAGAGCCATTGATAACACCTTCCAACGATTTTAATAAATCATTATCATAATACTCTTCGAGATTGCGAATGATTGGAATACTGGCGCAACAAGCGGACTCGTAGAGAAAAGGAGCCTGATGTTTTTTTTGTAATTCAAACAATTCCGGCAAATGATTGGCAATCATTTTTTTGCTGGCGGATACAACGGCTTTACCCCGTTTCAATGCTTCAGTCACAATTTCATAAGCGGCATCCGCGTCATCAATCAACTCCACAATTACATTGATTTCCGGGTCATCGAGCAACATGTTGCGGTCGGTCGTGAAAAAAGAATGGTCAACACTGCGCTGTTTGTCAGCATGTTTGATACAGATTTTTTTGATATCCGCTTTAATGCCTTTGGTTTGATTTAAAACCCGAAACAGCCCCTGCCCTACCACTCCGAAACCGAAGATGCCTAATTGAATGTGATTACGATTCATAAAAATGATTTTTTAAATGTTTAATCAGGCGATTTTTTCAGCCTGTGTGACTTCAATTTTTTTAAATGTTTTTTCCAAATCCTGAATCAAATCCTCCGCGTGTTCAATGCCGATGGATAAACGAACGAGTGAATTGGTAATCCCAGCTTTTTGGCGGGCTGGAGCCGACATCGCTTTGTGCGACATGGAAACGGGGTGAGAGACAGAACTCTTTACACCGCCAATACTGTCCGTGAGATTGAAAAATTGAGTGGAGGAAACAAAGCGGATAGCATCCTGAATGAATTCGCTTTTCATTTTGAATGAAATAACTCCCCCGAAATATCGCTGCTGACTTGCTGCAAGCTCATGCTGAGGGTGCGATGCTAATCCAGGGTAATTGACTTTTTCCACCAATGGATGCTGCTCTAAAAAGCGTGCGACTTTCAGTGCGTTTTCTGAAATCCTCTCCACACGTAAAGCCAATGTTTCGATGCCGCGAATAGTCAGCCACGAATCAAAAGGTCCGAGCACTCCGCCTGTCGCATTTTGAATGAATTTTATTTCTTCGGCAAGTTTTTCGGAATTGACAACGACCGCTCCGGCAATTACATCACAATGACCCGCGAGGTATTTGGTCGCTGAATGCACCACGATGTCCGCCCCATATTGCAGAGGTTTTTGCAAGGCGGGCGAAGCGAAAGTATTATCCACTACCAACAGCGCCCCACCCTCATGCGCGATGTCCGCGATGGCGCGAATATCACAGATTTTCAAAGTGGGATTGGTGGGAGTTTCCAACCAAATCAATTTGGTTTTTTCAGAAACAGCCGCACTCACCGCATCAAGGTCAGTGGTGTCCACATATTTTACTTTGATGTTGAAGCGCTCATAGATATTTGAAAATAAACGGAACGTGCCGCCATAGATATCATCCACCGCGATGATTTCATCCCCGGAACGCAGCAGTCTCAGCACCGCGTCAATCGCGGCTACACCGCTGGCGAAAGCAAAACCGGCATGACCGTTTTCAAGCGAAGCAAGCAATTCCTCCAGCACTTGACGGGTGGGATTGTTGGTTCGGGAATAGTCAAAACCTTTGGTTACACCCGGCAACTCGTGTACAAATGTGGCGGTTTGGTAAATCGGGGTGGACACTGCGCCAGTGAGTTCATCCACCGGAATGGCTTGCAGGATTTTTGTTTCTTCTCTCATGTTTGGCTTTTTAATTAAAACAATTTTACATCTTAAAATTGTTGCTTAACCAAACCGGTATCGGAAAGAAACTCTGATGTTCTGAAACAAAAAAATCTCTCCCGATAAGTCAGAAGAGATTTGAAAGTGACAACCTGAAATGAGGTTGAAGATTATCAGAATCTCGTGACTTATCTTCATTCCGAATTTTCGGAACAGGAATTAGCACCTTTATTCCGGTAAGAACCGGAATGGGTTGCTAAGGTTTCGAAGGGCCTTTCCCTCCACCTTTCTGGATAAGCAACGTTTAAAAGAACAGGGTGCAAATATAATGGTGTTTTTTTAAAAACCTAAAAAAAATTAGATCGGGGGAATCCAAGCACAAAACTGCCTGAAAGGTTCCGAAATCAATGTAATCCTTTCAAGATTTTTTTGAATGTTAAATTTCCGGTCTGTAGGCTCGTGATTTCGAAATAAAAAATCTGCGAAGGAAAATTTTCAATATCCTGCTGTGTTGCATTCGTAAAATTTGTTTCTGCCAGCATTTGTCCGTTTGTATTAAAAATCCTTAACCGGTAATTTCCGGGATGCGCTGCAATCATCACGTAAGCATCCGCGGGATTAGGATAGATGATCGGTTCAGAAAATTCATGTTCCGCAATCCCTGTTGTCAGTGGAATCAACGTCAAATTACCGGTGCTGTCAAACGGGTCAGACCACTTCGGGTCAGTGTAGAGTGAAGTTCCGCTTAAGGTGCGCAAAAAGGCAATCAGCGCGTCTCTTTGCGGAATCGTAAGTTGTAGATTTCCGCCCGGACCCGCTAACCGGTTGTCCAGATTGGTGTTGTTTGGATTGTTCGGGATTTGATTATAATGATTAATGATTTGCTGGATGTCTGTAAAAATTCCGTTATGCATCATTGGTCCGTTAAGCATGCCGTTTTGATTAAACAAATCGCGTAAAGAAGGCGCACGGGTATTCGTTAAATCAAGTGAATTATTATTTCCCGCCACTCCAACCACGCCATTGTTGAGCGAATTAGGGTCAATATCAAACTCGGGCGCACGATGACACCCCTGGCATCCGGCACCTCCCTGTGGCGGTGGATTCAGGAACAATGTTTTACCCTGATTTTCCAACTGCGAATAATTCGGAAAAGGTGCATTCAGGTTATTCACCTGCGCTCTTCCGAAATCAAAACGCGAATCAAATGATTGAATGCTTCTGACGAATTGCGCGAGCGCGTTTTGCATACGCTCCTCCGTAATGAGCATATCTCCAAACACATGCTCAAACAAAATGTTGTAATAGGAAATTTGCTGCATCTTGCGAATCAGCGAATCCAAAGCGGGTTGTCCATTGGTTCCGCTGTATCCCATTTCCACATGATCTTGAATCGGGCGGGTGGTTTGGTCTTCCAGCGAAGTGGCTCGCTCATCCCAGAAAAACCTGACTTCATCCGCGAATCTCGAATTGACTAAGCGCATCGAATGACGTCCGGTCAATCCACCGGTGAGTCCGGCACTGAGTTGGGCGGTATCACCGAACGCAAATTGCTGCTGATGACAACTTCCGCAGGATATTGTATTATTCAGCGAAAGTTGTTTATCATAAAACAAAACCCTCCCCAAAGTAGCGACTGCATTGGTCACCGGATTGATTGTTGGAGTATTGTCTTTTAAAATATAAACGGGAACAGTTTGCCCTTCATAATCATCAGGGTGGTTTAAATCAATCGTTGCCGCAATGAAAACGACTGACAGGATAGCAAGCGGGAGAATTTGTTTTCGCATTTTTTAAATCAATGAAGATGAAAAATGATGCGAAAACTTAAGCTATTTAATTTATAGATAAAAATCTTTTTTTTAGAAAAAAATCAATTACCCTTTATAGCCGAAAACTTTGCGCATCAATTCGGTAACCCGTGCGCCCGGGTCTCTTCTGATTTTCTCTTCTTCTTTAGCGACAAGGAAAAACAATCCTTCAATCGCTTTCCGTGTCGTATAGTCGTTAAGGTCAGGATTCACTTTTTGCACCAACGGAATTTTATTATAAGTTGTGATGATGGGGTCCCAGTGTTTCGTCAGTTGTACTTTATTAGTAGCTCTCTCCACGACCGGTTTAAACATGGCATAAAGCTGAGTATTGGTTTTTGAATTCAGATAGTCGGTTGCCGCACGCTCATTGCCGCGTAAAATTCCCCATCCATCCTGGATGGTCATTTGCTTCACCGCGTCAATAAAAATCGGTGCGGCTTCTTTAGCGGCTTCTTCAGCGGCACGGTTCAGCGTTCTCACAAAATCATCCACCACCGGTCCCATCCCCATTTGTCGCACCCGGTTCTCGACCATTTTTACTTCGGGAGGAAAAGGAATGAAGATTGCCGGATTTTTATAATAGCCATCAACTTTTGAAGCCAGATTTCCTGCGTTTCGCGAACCATGAATCAGCGCGTCTTTCAATCCGCCAATCACTTCCTGGTCAGTGGGTTTTGTGCTGCCGGTTAAAACTTTTCCCGCGTCTTTAATTTTTTTTGGGACTTTAATCTGTGCGTTGCAGGAAGAATTAAAAAAAAGAAATAATGCTAAAAATGGAACAAGTAGCGTTGAAGTTTTCATAGGTTGATGATTTTATAATCTTTAAAAGAAAGTCTGAACTCCCATACAAACCAAGTGCCGAAGTTATCAAAAGAATGCGCCAATGAATCGGAAACGGGAACCCGGAATTAAAAAAACTTTTTCAACTCCGCAACCATTCTGCCCGGAGCTTCTTCTTGCACAAAATGCCCGGCATTTTCCAATTTGATGACTTGCGTGGAAGGCAGCGCATCCTGCCAGCGGGGAAGAAACCTCGCGGGAATGAATTTATCCTGCATCCCCCAGAAAAATAAAAATGGTTTATACCGAATCGTTTCAAGCCGGTTCCAAAGCCCGTCCCACCAGAGTCCTGCATCCATCAGTTCTTTCGCAAAAGCGTAAGTAGCGATTCTTTCATCTGGAGTGGACAACGCATTTTTGTAATGCTGATGAATCTGTGGCGTCAGTTTACTTTTATCCGCAAATGCCTGTGGAATCATCACATTCACCGCGAATCCGAATCGCAGATACAACATTCTCCCAACAAATGTCCCCATGATTTTCGCGGGTGTGGAAAAATGCTTATCGTTATTCAGCGACCACATCCACGTGTTGAATAAACTGATTTTTTCGACATTGTCCGGTTCATTCAGCGCGTAACTCATCGCGATGGCGCCTCCGAAATCATTGGCGAGCAGACGGATGTTTTTTAATCCAAGCGTGACAATGAATTTTTCAAGCCTTGCCGCGTGCGCCTTGCAGGTGTAATCTCCGTACACAGGTTTATCCGACAATCCGAAACCTAACAAGTCGGGGGCAATACAGCGATATTGGGGCGACAACCCTTTGATAATATTTCTGAATCCGAACGACCATTCCGGTGTTCCGTGCATCATCAGAATCACCGGTCCGGTTCCCTCATCCACGTAGTGAATTTTGTTACCGTCAATCTCGATAAAATTCTGTTTGAATGGAAATTCATTTTTATCTATCCAGGTAACCATGTGAATCAAATTTCGATGTGTAAATTATCATTAATTAATCAGAGATTTTTGTTTTTTAACAGTGAAATATTGCTTGAATTTCGGGGGTTCTTTTTCTTCGCTTTTGAATTTCATTCAAACTTTTACCTCCCGAATTTCACTACCTTTGCCCTCACAGAAAAACCACCATGAAAGCTGCGATTCTTACGATTGGCGATGAGTTGTTATACGGTCAAACCATCAACACCAATGCCGCCTGGCTCGGTTATGAACTGGCGGCAATCGGCATCCGGGTGATGGAGGCGCTGACCATCTCTGACGAAGAAGCGCACATCCTGCATGGATTGGAATACATGAAGCAATCCGCTGATTTGATTTTCATCACGGGCGGACTTGGTCCCACGAAAGATGATGTGACGAAAACCGCCTTGTGCAAATTTTTCAAGACCACGCTGAAACCCAATCCTGTCATCCTTGAAGCACTGGAAGATTTTTTCACAAAACGCGGCAGACCAATGCTGGAAAATAACCGGCAACAGGCATACCTGCCGGAATCCTGCACCGCGCTGAAAAACACGAAAGGCACCGCCTGGGGAATGTGGTTTGAAGAGGGAAACAAAGTGTTTGTTTCGATGCCGGGCGTGCCTTATGAAATGAAACAAATCATGACGGAAGAAGTGTTGCCGCTCATCCGGAAAAAATATCAACTCGCGCATATTATCCACCATCACATTTTAACCGCGGGCATCCCCGAATCTTTTCTCTCCGAAAAATTGGAAAAGTTCGAATCCGAACTGCCTCCCGACATTCGCTTAGCATACTTACCTTCAGCGGGAAAAGTGAAATTGCGCCTGACCGGAACTGGTAATGTTCGCGCTGAAATCGAAGTGAATATCCGGGAGCAGGTTGAAAAAATTAAGGCTGTCGCAGAACGCTACATTTACGGTTATGATGCAGATATTTTTGAAGCCGTAGCGGGGAAATTGATTTTGCAGGAGGGGAAATCAATGTGTACAGCCGAAAGCTGTACGGGTGGATATATCGCCCACCTCATCACCAGCGTTCCCGGCAGTTCGGAATATTTTAAGGGTTCGGTAGTATCCTATGCAAATACCATAAAAGAACAAGTATTGGGCGTGAGTGCGGATACGATGCAACAGTTTGGCGCGGTCAGTGAGCAAACGGTTGTTGAGATGTTGAAAGGAGCTTGTAAAGTTTTAGACGCGGACTACGGCATTGCGGTTTCCGGAATTGCCGGACCGGGAGGCGGGACGCCTGAAAAACCGGTCGGAACAGTGTGGGTGGCGGCTGGCGCTCCGGATTTTTACAAAACCAAACTGCTTAATTTCCCAGGCAACCGCGAACAAAATATTGAATGGACAGCGGTAGCTGCACTCGAAATGCTCAGGCGACTTGTCCTTTATAGAGAGAAAGTTTAACTGATTTTAGATTGCCAGATTAGAGACAAAACATAAGAATTAGTTTAAAATTCCGATTTTCGTAAAGGATTTATTTTTAAAGAAATCAATATTTGAAATAACAGAAAATGGCACAGGTTGAATTAATCATGCCCAAAATGGGCGAAAGCATCATGGAAGCGACTATTCTGAAATGGTTGAAAAAAGAAGGCGACCGCATTGAATTGGATGAACCCATTGTGGAAATCGCGACAGACAAAGTGGATTCCGAAGTTCCCTCAACAGATTCAGGAGTGATTGTGAAATTGCTGTATAAAGAAGGTGATGTCGTTCAAATCGGTAAACCGTTTGTTTTGATTGATAAAGGAGGTGATGCAAAAACAAGCGCGCCTCAAACTGCCGCTATAGTTTCCGCCTCAGCGCATACTCCGACCACCTCTGCTACAAGAAAGGTTGAAACCGCAGTTGCTGAAGAAGATAGCAATCAGGATGACGACCGTTTTTATTCCCCGTTAGTGATGAACATTGCCCGCAGGGAAGGCATCTCGATGATTGAATTGGAAAAAATTTCCGGAACCGGAAAAGGCAGTCGTGTGACGAAGAAAGATATTCTTTCCTACATCGAAAACAGAAACAATCAAAAATCCGCTCAGCCCGTCAGCGCGCCTGTCTTGGAAGTGCCAGTCACGAGAGAAATTCCGACCGCGCCTCCGGCAGAAAAACAACCCGCTCCTGTTTCAGCTTCACTCAATGGCAACGTGGAGATTGTGGAAATGGACCGCATGAGAAAACTGATTGCGGAACACATGGTGCGCTCGAAACACACCAGCGCGCATGTGACTTCTTTCGTGGAAGCGGATGTGACCAACATGGTGATGTGGCGCGAAAAAGTGAAGGACGCTTTTTTCGCCCGCGAAAAGGAAAAGCTGACGTTCACCCCGCTCTTCATTGAATGTGTGCTGAAAGCGCTCAAAGATTTTCCGATGATTAACGCCTCGGTGGATGGTGATAAAATCATTATTAAAAAAGACCTCAATATCGGCATGGCTACCGCTTTGCCGAGCGGCAACCTCATTGTGCCGGTGATTAAAAATGCCGACTATTACAACTTAGTGGGATTAACAAAGCAGGTGAACAAACTTGCAGCGAATGCCCGCGCCAACAAACTCACTCCAAGTGACATTGAAGGTGGCACGTTCACCTTGAGTAATGTGGGTGTATTTGGCAATTTGATGGGCACGCCCATCATCAGTCAACCGCAATTGGCAGTTTTAGCAACAGGCGCGGTGAAGAAAAAACCGGTCGTGATTGAAACGCCCACAGGCGATACAATTGGCATCCGCCACATGATGTTCCTTTCATTATCGTATGACCACCGCGTGATTGACGGATATGCGGGAGGTTCATTCCTCAGAAAAATCGCTGACTACATGGAAGAATTTGAAATCAATCGCGGTTATTAAAAATCAGGATTTAATTCTCTGACTATTAATTTTCTATTCTTCCTACACCGTTTGCTGCAATACCTGACTTCTTCCCACACTTTTAGGTTCTTTTCATAAACCAAAATCAGTTATGTTTTTCAAATTTTCCTATTCACATAATTATCTATTTCAAATAAAAGTAAACATGGAAAAAAATAGCAGTAAAAATAATTAGCAGAATCTTTTAAGTTTTTTTAGCTTTATGTTACTCATGTCGTTTTCATTCAATATACTTTTTATAACTAAAATAAATCGAAGCTCCTTCACTATTTTAGTTTTATTCTATTGCATTCAATCGAACGCACAACTTACTTTTCAAAAGTATATCCCGGATTCCGCTATTCAAAGCAAACCAACCAGTATCATGGAATACGGGAATGGATATATGATTTACGGTTGGGATTCATGGCAATTCGGAATATTATCAAAAAATAAATTGACTGTTACTAATCGCAAAGGAGATACGGTTTTGACAAAATTCATCAGTGATGCAGAATATTCCTTCTCATCAAGTTTACCAAATTCAATCGTTAAAATTGAAGATGGTTATCTCATGGGAGCAAGCAGGTCAAAGTCTAATGAATCAAAACCGGTATTAATAAAATTAGATTCTGAGTTAAATGAATTATGGCGTGTCATTTATGGATATAACATCAGTCACACACGGTGCACAGAAATTCTTCCCATTGAAACCGGTTATATGATTTATGGGTATTCGAATGTATTTGACCAACAATTTGATATTTATCTTCTAAATACTGATTTTTCAGGGAATGTAATTTGGGAAAAATCTTATGGTGTATTTGGGGACCAGGATGTTGGACTACGAATTGTAGCATCAGAAGATGGCGGATATCTGCTAAGCGGTATTTACCGAAAAAGGCATATTGTTTACGGCTCTTGGCAACTCGGCAAAGGAGAGGGTTATTTGTTGAAGATTGATAACGAAGGCAATCCTGTATGGGATAAATACTACAGGAATTTAAATGATATGATGAGTTTTTCTATCGAGAAATCAAACTCCTCATATATACTATGGGGGAATGCTTATAAAGACCATAGTTTATATCCGGTAAATGATTCATTGATATTTATCGAAAAAATTGATTTGGAAGGAAATAAAATTTGGAAAACAAGTCTTTATGCTCCTGAACACAGCATCATCAATCAGTTGAGAGAATTGGATAATGGAAATATTGTATTTGCAGGTTCTTACCAATACAATGATAGAAATTTAAGAAATGCTGGCTGGATTGGAATGTTAGACAGTAAAGGTAAAGTATTGTGGGAAAGGCATCATTTAAATAATCAGCAGCGTCCCGAATTTCGACCTGACCTTAAATTCAATGACTTTATTGTTTTGAAAGATGGTGGTTTTGTATTGGCCGGAGAAGTCTGGAAAGTTACTGAAGCAAATGGAGCATACAGATTGCATACTTACTTGGTAAAACTTGATAGCCTTGGATGTTTTAGTAATGACTGCGGAATTTTGCCAAGAACCGATATATCAAAAGAAAAAATTGTAACGACAGCTTTTCCAAATCCTTTTAAAGACGTTGTTATGATTACTGTGAAATCAATCAATCATTCGAATGAAATACTGGAAATTAAAATTATTGATGTATTAGGGCGAGTATTGGGGACTTACCCGATTCAATTAAATATTCATGGAGATGGAATTACTACTATGAATTTAAAAGAATACTATTCCAGCCAGGGACTTCTTATTTACCAAATTCTTGATGGTAAGAAAAGTATAGTGTCCGGAAAATTAATTTCCCTGTAATTTGAAAAATCATTTTTTTTTAATTTATTCTTGAGTCCGCTCCGAAAAGTATTTTTTTTGCCACAAAGACACGATGGCACAAAGAAAACACAAAGTTTAAGTTGTTGGTAAGCAATTCTTAGTGAAACTTTATGACCTTGAGTCTTAGTGGCAATTTTTATGTTTTTTGCTTTTTCAGAGTGGGCTCTTCTTTACTTTTTCACACTTTTTCCAATAAGCAAAAAATGAAGAATACATACCCTGCACTTCCGGAACGAGCCAGTCGCGTTCGTCCTGTAAGACTGAATAATGTTTGAATGCCGGACACCTACAACTTATGCTTCTGCAAATCCGCCACGGCAAGGTTGAATTCCATTTCCGTTTGCAGATATTGATTGAACGCCTGATGGTAGTAATGCATTTCTAAAAAATATTCAATCGTGGAAATGTGCCCCACTTGCAGGGCTTTATCCAATAAGGCGGGGCTGTTAATCGAGGGAAGCAGCGCTGCATATTCATTGTAAGAAGTGCGCTTGGTTTCAAAAATTTCATATTGTTGCTTGATTTCATAATAGTGTTTGTTTTGATGTTCCTGCAACTCGAAACCGACAAGCGTCTGTAGGGAGCGTTGCATTTTCACTTTGTTTTTATTTTCCCAAAGCGGGATGGTAGCGCCAAAATGTACCCCGTGAAATGTTTGTCCAAGAATGCCCTGGTAGTGATAACCGGCTTCCATTTTGGGTAACGTCATTGACCGGCTCACTTCCACTTGTTTCTGTGCAATCGTTTGTTGTTGCTCAAGTGTTTTAAGTACCGGATTGACGGTTTCAATCTCAGCTTGCAATGTCTCAAAAAGAGGCAGCAGCGGCAATGCCGGATAAACCGTGTCAGAGAATACGATGGCTTCGCCTCCGTTGAGTAGAGTAAGCTGCTGGTTTAATAAATTGATGGTAGCCGAATTTTCACGAAACAATTTATTGATTTCAAGAAGTTGCAGGTTGGCTTTATTCACGTCTAATTGGTTGCCTTCGCCTTTTTCCAAACGCTGCTGAAAATCGTTTGCCAATTTTTCAACGTCTGTTTTGCGTTGTTCAAGGAAGATTTGAAGTTTGTTGTGATACACCAACTCTAAACAAGTGCGTTTCGCTTCGATCAAAATGTTTTGTCTGTGCGCAGTTAGTTGAAATTCCGTCTGCGAAGCCAGTTCTTTTGATAGTTGATTTTTTTTGAAATAAGCGGTCGGGAAATCAAACGGCTGAACAAAAATAAAATCCGTTTGGTTGCCACCCTCAACGGGAACGCCTTTCATCCAGTCAAGACTGACAATCGGATTGTAAGGCTTCAAGCCGGTTTTAAATTCCACCTTTCGGGCTGTCCAATATTGTTCGGTTGTGCGAATTGAAATATTATTACCCGCAATCACCGCGAGCACCGAGTCAATTATCGACTGCGCGCTGGATGAAAATGACCATGCCATTAACATGAGAAAAATCGGGACAAGGCTGAACAGTGAATGATTATTTTTATACAACATCATACTTTTATTTTTTGATTTTTTTCAGAAAAATAATATACTACCGGCACCACGAAAAGATTGAGCAACGTGGAAGAAATCAAGCCGCCTAAAATCACTTTCGCCATCGGGCTTTGAATTTCATTGCCCGGCAAATCGCCACCGAGGGCGAGCGGCAGCAAGGCTAAACCGGCTGTAATGGCGGTCATCAAAATCGGGTTGAGCCTGTCTTTTGAACCGGAAATAATTCGTTCATGCAGACTGACCCCTTCATCCCGAAGGGCGTTATATCTCGAAACTAACAGAATGCCGTTGCGGGTAGCTATGCCGAACAGGCTGATGAACCCGATGATTGCCGGAATGCTGATGATGTTGGAAGTAAAAAAAATACTGAACACTCCTCCTATCAGCGCGAGGGGAAGATTGAGTAAAATGATGGATGAAATTTTGAAATCCCTGAATTCATGATACAGTAAAAATGCGATAATCAGCATCGAAAGCGCGGAGGTGATGAGCAAAATTCTGGATGCATCTGCTGCGGACTCGAACTGACCGCCATACTCTATAAAATAACCTTCGGGCAAATTGATGTTTTCATTAATCGTACTTTGAATTTCCTCCACCGCGCTTCGCTGGTCGCGTCCTGCAACATTGACGGAGACAACAGTTTTGCGCTGTACATTTTCACGATTGATGGTATTTGGTCCGGAGCGGCTTGAAATGTCCGCCACATAATAAAGCGGAATTTTTATACCGTCATGCGTATCAATCAATGTGTTGCGGATATTTTCGATTTTCCCGCGATTGTCTTCATTAAAGCGCAGCACTAAGGCATACGTTTTATTGCCTTCGAAAATCTCCGACACTTTTTCTCCGGCAAATGCGACATCTACAAATTGATTGAATGCGCCAATGCTGATGCCGTAATGTGCGAGCAATTCTCTTTTGGGTTTTATCTGCACCTGCGGAATTTCAATCTGCGGCTCCACGCTGATGTCCACCAAACCGGGGATATGATCAATGGCATGTTTGATTTGGTTGGAGATAACAAACAGTTTGTTCAAATCCGTCCCGAATATTTTGATGGCGATGTTGGCGCGTGTTCCGGATAGCATGTGGTCAATCCGGTGACTGATGGGCTGACCGACCGTGATACTGACGCCTGAAATATTTTTCAGCTTATCCCTGACATCTTGCATGAAGTCATCGCGACTGCGCTCGTTTATCACAAACGGAGCATCTAATTCAGATGAATTGACACCCTGCGCATGTTCATCTAATTCCGCCCTGCCGGTTCTGCGCGTCACCACTTTTATCTCCGGAATTTTACATAAAATTTCTTCCACGAGCGTGCCGATTTTATTGCTCTCATCCAATGAAATGCCAGGCATCGTAACAACATTGATGACTAATGAACCTTCATTGAAATCAGGAAGAAAACTTCTGCCCGTTCGGCTCATTAAAAATAACGTAACGATGAGCAGAATGGCAGATACCGCCACTACTGTTTTTTTGAATTGCATGACTTTCAGCAATGATTTTTCATAAATATTTTGCAATCGCTGAACAAGCCATCCTTCCTTGTGATTTTTCTTCAGCATTTTTTCGCTTGTTAATAAAAAACTGCCCAGCACAGGCGTGAGCGTGATGGAAACAATCAACGAAGCGAACAATGAAATGATAAATGCAATCCCCAAAGGCGCTAACAATTTCCCTTCCATTCCCGACAGAAAAAAAAGCGGAATAAAAGCCACGATGATAATGAGCGTTGCGATGAAAATGGAAGGTCTGATTTCAATCGTGGCGTCCAGTACTGTTTTGAGTTTTTCTTTTCGTTCCTGTTCCGGTTTTTGAATATTTTGCTTCAGTCTTTTTAATACATTCTCCACATCAATGATGGCGTCATCCACAATCAGCCCGATGGCGATTGCCATACCGCCCAAGCTCATAGTGTTAATGGTGACACCCATCAGATTGAGCGTCATCACCGCGGTGAGCAGTGAAATCGGAATGGCGAGCAGCGAAATCATGGTGGCTCGCCAGTTGGCAAGAAAAACAAACAGGACAATCGCCACGAAAATACTTCCTTCAATCAGCACTTTATTGATGTTGCTGATTGCAGCGTTGATAAAATCCGATTGGCGGAACACCTGTGCATCAATGAAAATATCCGGGGGAAGTCCCGACTGAAGTTCTGCAATCACCACATCAATCCTGTCCGTAAGTTCTAATGTGTTCACAGAAGGTTGTTTCAGCACCGTCATCACTACGGCAGGGTGCGCGTTTTTCGAAGCGTCTCCGATTTTAGGTGCAGCGCCTATTTGCAGTTCAGCAACATCTTCAATTTTCACCGGATTGCCATCCAGAATTTTAATCACCGACTTGCCAATTTCATGCAGGTCGTTGGTTCTGCCCATGCCCCGGATAATATATTCATTTCCGTATTCATTCATAAAACCTCCCGAAGCACTACCGGTCGCCTGTCTGCTTGCATCCAGCAATTCATCGAGCGAAACGCGGTAGTAATCCATTTTTTGAGGAGAAGCTAAAATCTGGTATTGCTTGAATTCACCGCCCAGCACAACCACTTGCGCCACACCGCCCGTAGCCAGCAACCGCGGTC
>JBGTCY010000163.1:0-5267 GCA_041748615.1 Chitinophagales bacterium | reverse complement strand
GTCAGTTTTTAATCTTATCGCATTCTGAAAGTCTCATGAATCAATATCGCGGCAGGTTGCTGCTGCTCGCTTTGTTTTATGTGATTCCCGCGACTCTGACAGGTATCCTGTTTTTCCTGATTGAACCTAAACTTGTGTTTGGTGTAATCTTTCATGGATTCATGTTATTGATTATTGCGGTAGGAATGATCATTCGGGTTGAGCAGTTTTTTCAGATTGATGATGTCTGCAAAGTGGATATCGCTAAACTGAATTCGTGGTGGGTTGTGCTGATGCTGATGGGCGCGCTGTTTTCGGTATTTTATTTTTAGAAGCGTTATTGACAGGGTTGGGCTGAAGCCCCGGTTATAACGGGTGTTCCATCGCCCGCGGCTTCAGTCGTGGGTTAAATAAAAAAAGCCAGCCTGACGGGCTTTAGCCCAAAAAAAACCGTGGTGATATTTTACATCACAAATTCTTCGATGTAAACGGGAGCGGCAATAGTTGTTTCACAGAATCCAAAACATACACATCATCAGCAGGACCTTTCAGCAACACGCGGATGGGAGCATGCTGGCGCACTTCGCTTTCAAGCAGCGCCTGCCGGCACATGCCGCAGGGAGACGCAGGACTGTCGGCTTTATTATTTTCAACCGAAACGGCAATCGCGATAATTTTTTCCTGAGCAAATTCACCCGCTGCTTTTGCGGCAAGCGCGACTCTTTCCGCGCACAAGCCAATCGGGAATGAAGCGTTTTCCTGATTGCTGCCCGTCACTATTTTTCCGTTTTCCAAAAGCATCGCTGCTCCGACATGAAAATTGGAATAAGGCGCGTAAGCCTGTCGCAATGCCTCCGTTGCTTTTTTTATCAATAGCTGTTCTACCGGTGATAGTTCACCCGGTTTGTCATACACTTTGATTGAAGTAAGGATATCAATCGTCTTCATTGGTTGTTTTGAAAATTTCGGTTACCGTATTTTTAAAAAAAATAAAACTATTGAGAACAATTTAAAAAACTTGTTTTGGGCTAAAGCCCTGTATAAACGGTCATTCAATAACCCACCGATAAATCGGTGGGCTATAAAATAAAACCTCACGCTTGACGGGCTTTAGCTCTAACCTGAAAAAAACCGGAGTATTGCTAAATAACTTCATCATCTATATATCTAAAGTCTAAAAAGAAAACAATCTGAGAATCTATGGCATATTTCACTCAAAAAGTGCTCAAATTTATCCCGCAGTAATTCAAAAAAATTATTCAGAACCGAAACTAATGAAAAATATACTCATTCTCGGAGCAGGTAAATCAGGCAGCGTGCTGATTCGGCAGTTGCTGGGCGAGTCAGCGGAGCACAATTGGAGCATCACCATTGGAGAACAATTTCCTGAATTCGTGCGACAACTGTTTCAACCTTCAGAAAGGTTAAACATCATCACGCTGAATGCAACCGATGAATCGGCATTGAATGCCGCTGTGCGGGAATCCGATGTGGTGATTTCCATGTTGCCCGCTTTTTTGCATCCCATCGTTGCGAAAGCCTGCCTGCGTGAAAAAAAGCATCTTGTCACGGCATCTTATGTGAGTGATGAGCTAAAAAAAATGGATGCTTCCGCAAAAGAAAACGGATTGTTGTTTTTGAATGAAATGGGAGTTGACCCGGGCATTGACCACATGTCCGCCATGCAGGTGATTGACCGCATTCGCGCGCGGGGAGGCGTGATGACAGCATTTGAAAGTTTCACGGGCGGCTTGCTTGCGCCCGAAAGCGAGAAAGACAATCCCTGGAAATATAAATTCACCTGGAACCCGCGTAATGTGGTGCTGGCAGGGCAGGGGGTCGTGAAATTCCGGCAGGAGGGCAGGTATAAATATATTCCGTATCAACGGTTATTCCGGAGAACCGAGGTGATTCACATTCCCGATTACGGCTACTTTGAAGGATACGCCAACCGCGACTCGCTGAAATATATTGATGAATATAACCTGCAGGAAGTGAAAACCATTTATCGCGGCACCCTGCGCAGACCGGGATTTTGCCGGACGTGGGATGCATTTGTACAATTAGGCGCTACGGATGATACCTACCACATGCTCAACACCGAAGCAATGACGCATCGCGATTTCATCAACTCATTTTTATATTACGACCCAATCGCACCTGTGGAGTTGAAACTCGCGCATTACATGCACTGGGATATTGATTCCGAAGAAATGTACCGCATGAGATGGCTCGGAATATTTTCAGATGAAAAAGTGGGTTTAAAATCCGCCACTCCCGCGCAAATTCTTCAGAAGATTCTCGAAGATAAATGGTCGCTCAATCCCGATGACAAAGACATGCTGGTGATGTGGCATCAATTCAATTATGAAATGAATGGCGAACAAAAAGAATTACACGCTTATTTAGTGACCATCGGTGACAACCGAATAGATACCGCGATGGCGAAAACAGTCGGGTTGCCGGTTGCCATTGCCACTCGTTTGATTTTACAAGGGAAAATAAATCTCAGAGGCGTGGTCATCCCTACGGTGAAAGAAGTGTATGAACCGCTGCTGACTGAATTATCCGGATTTGGAATTGAGTTTAGGGAAACGGAGGTGAAATGATTTTAGGTCTGTTTTTTAAAATGTCTGCTGTCAGACTTTAGATATTAGATTTTTAAAATCTCAAGAAACAATTCACAAAAAAACAAATAATACTCAATTCTAAAAAAATCAAAACACAAATCAATCCAGCCTCGCTGATAAGCGGGTTTGAAATTTCCCCCTTTTGGATATTGGAATTTATTGGTGATTTGCTTTTGTGATTTGTAATTTCTAAATCCAGGCTTGAACTTCACCTTTGCTCCCTGAAAAAAAATAACATTCCGGTGTTTTGTTATTTCAATTTTATCAATATCTTGTGACCGTATATCATCGGCTCTGTGAGAATCATTTTTTTCATGATGTCTTTTTTAGCAACCCTTCCCGCCTTTGCTCAGGAAGAGGATATCAGCGGCTATTTCTCTGATGCTCAAAAATATCCTACCCTTGTCATTAAATGTGACCCGGTGCTTTTAATTCATGGTGATTTAGCAGGATTTGTTGAAGTGAATCTTGGTCAACGCATCGCGCTTGAAGGCAGTCTTGGGATTTTATTGCCGTATTATCTTCCGGAACTGATTGATATTTTTGATGACAAGTTGACAAATATTAAAGGTGGCGTGAGCTACAGCGCCTCCGCCAGACTTTATTCAAAGAAAAGAAAAGCGCCCGAAGGATTTTACGGATTTACCACTTTTCGCCAGCGAAAGTATCTGACGGATGGCGAATATAATTTAAACAACAAAGATTTCATTTTAGGATGGGGCTATCAGTTTATTCCTCAAAATTTTGTAACCGCGGATTTATATTATGGTATCGGTGGCAGGGTGAAAAAATTTAATTACAATGACACCCGGGAAACAGACATGGGTGGCGCGGCAATTTTTCTGATTGGAGTCAGAATCGGATTTAAAATCATTTAAAACTCAATGATATGAAACATTTAATCGTATGCTTAATCTGTTTATCAGCCATCGCGCTTTCAGCGGATGCTCAAACCAGCAAATTTGGGAATGTTACCTGGGGACCTGAAATCACCGGACCCTCCAAGTCAACAATGTCCGATATGATTGCTTCAGATGATGAAGGGGTGTATGCCCTGAGATACAAAGGGGCTTTAATGGGTTATCCGAAAATGATTCTGGAATATTATGACCCCAAGATGAATCTGAAAAAGTCAACCGAAATCAACATGACGTTTAAGGAAAATAAATTGGATTTTGAGTACGCGCTCTATAGCAATGGCAATCTTTACCTTTTCGGCTCCTACTATAATTCAAAAGCCAAAACCAATTATCTCTTTTACCAGCAATGGAATAAAAAGACGCACGCGCCCATCGGAAGCATGAAAAAGATTTCGGAAACCGTGAGCAAAAGCCGGTATAACAGGGGCAGTTTTGAGTATGATATATCCCCTGACAAATCAAAAATCATCATGCTCGACCTTGCCGCTTTTCTCAGAGAGGATTCAGAAAAATTTTCCGTCAGGGCGTTAGATGAAAACATGATTGAACTCTGGTCAAAAGAAGTTTCCTTGCCTTATACGGACAAACTCTTCCGCGTTCAAAATTTCTGGGTGGATAATGACGGTAATTTTTACATGGTCGGAAAACATTATTTTGATAAAGTAGCCGAGAAGAAAAAAGGCGAGCCGAATTTCAATTATGTGGTGGTGACTTATAAAAATGAAGGAACGGTGGAATCGAAAGCCACCATCTCGCTAGGCGATTATTTCATCACTGACCTGCAGGTTGCGCCCCGAACGGACGGCTCCGTTTTCTGCGCGGGATTTTATTCTGAAAAAGGTACACGCACCATCAAGGGAAGCTATGGCATGAATATCAATCCTGAAACGGGCGCGGTGTCCAACAAGCAATTGAAAGAGTTCGAAAAGGAATTTTTGACGCTTTTCATGTCAGAGAAAAAAGCGGAAAAAGGCAAAGAGTTGTTTGAATTTGATTTGGATGACATCGTGATGTATGAAGACGGCAGTTCCACGCTCATCGCTGAACAATATTATGTGAAAGTGGTAACCACCACCACCTCGAATCCACAGGGCGGCACCAGCACCCGCACTACTTATTATTACTATTACAATGATATCATTGCCGTGCATTATGACGCAAACAACAATATCGTCTGGAAGTCAAAAGTGCCCAAACGTCAGGTGACCACCAATGATGGCGGTTATTTTTCATCCTATTTTGCCGTAACCGACAAGGATAAAAATATTTACTTCGTTTTTAATGACAATCCCAAAAACATCACCATTAAGGAAGGCGATAAGTTGTTTAACTACAACAGGAAAGAGTCCGTCATCAACCTGCTTCGCTTGGATGCAAACGGAGAGTGGGAAAAATCCATCCTTGCCAAAAACAAAGAGTTCGACATGATTACGCGACCGAAAGTAGCTAAGCTGGTGAACGAAAACGAAGCGCTGATTTATTCTGAATGGAGAAAGAGTTACCGGCTCGGGAAGTTGAGTTTTAAGGGATAGCGGAAATCGCTTTCAGCAAATCTTCTTCCGAAAAAGTTTATTTTTTGATGAACTTCCTTGCTGTGGGGTAGTATTAAAATTTTACGGGAAGTAGATATTCATCAGCATGTAGTTAATGTTGTTTGCCTGTGAGTGACAACCGATACACCCGCTTCCTTTTTGAGCAGCGGGAGCGGCAACGGTACCATTGGCGTTTACATATCCCC
>JBGTCY010000162.1:0-5676 GCA_041748615.1 Chitinophagales bacterium | reverse complement strand
GATATTTATTGCATTATTTATTCTGTTTTCTGCTATTAAGTTTCGCCAATCAGTATTATTGTCGGCAAAAGATGTTAATTCAAAAAAGGTATTGTTTGCAATGTCCCCTTCAAAAATAACCGTAAAACAGATATCAAATTCATCATAGGCAGCAGGCAGCATATCTATCCAATTTCGTATTTCATTCCATGTGAAGCCTCCGGATTCGTCTGCTCTAGTTACCCTGTGCAATGCTAATCTTATCATGGGTCGAGTTCCATCATAAGTCCTATAGTTATTATTTAAAAGCTGTGCAATCGCATTTGCCTTATCAACATTTACTATCGAACCGCAAAACGATTGGGATTTTACCGATGTTGCACTCAGCAAAAAAATCGGTACTATAAAAATTAAAGATTTATTCATGATAATCATTTTAATCTTATAAATACATACTTGACAATATAATCTTCCAATTTATCGCTTATTGCATCATGTGGTTCTAATTTGAACAAATGCAACTTGTAAATATCAATTGTGCAGCGAGGGGCGAATGTATTAATCGTATCCCATTCGTTATTTCCGACACAACCGGGCATAACAGTGTTGCATTTTTGCGACAGGGTGTCATTAAAAGTCAATAATGAAGTTATTCTTGCATGTCCCCCCGTTGACGTCATACACCCAAAACCGGTCTCTCTTAAATCTTCAATTGACTGTAGCTCAATATCAATCCTGTTTCTAATTGTATCATTACTTAACGAATCATAAAAAACATCAATCAGATACCCACTTTGTTCAGATGTAATCTCGAAAGGTACATTTAAAAAAAATCGTTTGGGCGGAATTTCATCTTTATCCCGGCAACCATGTAAAAAAAATGTTGTCAGTACTATGTACGTAAGCATAATTTGATTCTTCATTGTTGTGCGCTTTGTTGATAAAAGAAATGTTCTTTTTCAAACATTGATGTGGTTATCATATAGTTAAAACGAGTGTGAATAACCAACAGTTGCCTTGTTTAACTACTTTGCGCCTAATATCCTCAATTCCATATTCATCCTATCCTTTTCTTTCTTCAGTTCAATCAAATAAAGCGTCAACTCCTCAATCTTCCTCAGTAGCGTTGCATTGATTTCGCCCAAATCCAAACCATTCTCTATAACTTCTTTTTCTGAAGGTACGCCCGGTAGATGCTTGTGTTCCTTAATGTATTTCGCCACATCCTCTATGCTCATCAACTCATAACCCTCCCTGAACACATCATCCGCCCAATTGTCCATCGTGCAAACCATCGAGTGGGAGATAATTTTCCCATCCACCGCGAGCATGAAATCAGTGTGCGGTCCGGAGGTGATTTTTTGTTGACCGATAACGGCTTTGCCGTTTACATGCAGTTTTTCTTTGGGGTCAGTTGTGCCGATACCCACATTGGAAACATTAGCAAACAACGTAGGCGTGTTTCCGAATTTCACCATCAGAGAATAAGGAATATCATTTGTCAACATTGCTCCATGGTGATTTCCAATAATTATTGAGCCTTCTGCATCTGCGGTAACATTAACCCCAAATGCCGAAGAGAAATTTCCAATAGCATGCGCTGTGCTTCCAATTGCAGTAGAATGACTGCCATGTGCCTTACTCTTAAATCCTATCGCAGTAGAAGCTACATCAATTGATTCACTTTCATTTCCTAGTGAAAGACAATGAAGCCCTGTTGCTTTTGACAGACTACCAATGGCTATATTTCCCGGATATCCGTTAGCCAAAGCATTAAGCCCCATACCGATAGAATATTCACTGATATTATTGTCATCCCATTCCGAGCCTGTTACTTTGCCGACCCTAAATGCCGCCTTCTCCGGTATCCACATCATCCTCGTTCCCGGACCTAATACCGGAGTGCCTCCGACATCCCCCTCAAATAACACTGCGCCTCCACCTACATGCAGCTTGGCGTCAGGCGCATTGACGCCTATGCCTACATAGCCAGAGCTGCCGTTGGCATTAATGACGGTATTGCCCTGCGAGGGCGCGTGACCGGAAGCGGCATCGTCATTGCTTTGTATATAGAGGTTGTCGTCACCCCCGGGATCGTTTGTTGTCCAGATATGATTTTCATTGTTGGCTGACCCTCCGCTTCCGTCTAAAAACAGCGAGCTGAATCCAAGTTTCAACCTGCCGGAAATTACCGCATTCCCATCCACATCTAATTTTTCAGTTGGAGTAGAGGTGCCGATGCCCACATTCCCGGAGGGTCGGTAAATATCGAGTCCGTTTGCCGTCCAGAGGCTTCCGCCTCCCGTAATAACTCCAACCGTCACATCAGTACGCTGCCCCGTGCATCCCGCCACGGTTGTCTGCACATAAAAAGTGGTGGTAGCGCTCAATGCAGGCGTAGTGTAGTCTGCCCCCGCATGAAGCAGCGTACCGCCCCATGGCGCATCATACCACATATAATTACCGCCCGGTGCAGTGGCTGTCAGGTTACTGGTCATCCCTGCGTAAATCACCGAAGGCGTGGCGGATGCCGTAGGGGCGTCTGGAATGGGGTTGACCGTCAGCGGCACAGCAGCGCGTGAGCCGGTGCAGCCGTTCAGGGTATTTTGCACATAGTAAGTGACGGACGAGGGCAATGGCGGAGTGGTGAAAACCGAACCGATATGAATGCTTGTTCCGCCTGTCAACGCAGTAAACCATTCAAACGTACCTCCCTGAGCGGAGGCGGTAAGCACGGCTGTTCCTCCCGTACACAACACAACAGGCATGACGCTGACCGCAGGCGCTGGCGGTACGGGATTAACGGTAACGGTTACCGGGGTGCGTGCACTGAAGCAAAAGGGCCACAAACTGACAGCCGCCACATAGTAAGTTGTTGTGGATATAAGAGAAGGAGTTGTAAACGTGGTTCCGACATGCAATGGAACTCCGCTTGACAAAGTCGCATACCAATAATAGGAGCCGATGGAACCTGAAGCGGTCAGCGTCATGGTATTGCCGCTACAGATAAAAGGTGATGATGCCGTCACCACAGGCGGTTGGCACGATTGCGCTTGTATTATACAAGGAATAAAAATCATTGCCGATACAACGAGCGAAAGGATGAGGGTTTTAGAGATTTTCATAAAATGAAAGTTTTTCTTTGTCAAGAATATGAAGTTTAACTGCGCATCAACCCGTAAGATTTTTAGTTCAGGAATTACCTTTTAATAGTACATGCTTCTAATAATGCATTACGGGTTGGCTTCACCTACAAATGTTGAAAGCGGCAGGTCAAGATTTTCGGATAATGAGCGAACGGTCGTTTGAAGAGGATAAACGGTTGCCCCTGATGAACTAACGGTCTATTATGAATTCAGGAAAACTTCAATTTTCAAAACTATCGTAAGGAAGAAAGTTTTTTAGCTAAGCCGGACAAGAAATTCAATTATACAGAAAATGAAAGGATTCATCTTCTAAACTTTACTTCATAAGCTGATTGGTTTCCCACTTTGTCCGATACTCTTAAAACAAAATTTCGTTCTCCGGGTTCACAGCGCTCATCAAAAAAGTAGGTGAGTAAATCATTTTTTTCATCATACTCCATCAAAATCCATTTTCCGTCAATGGTTCCCCGGTATGATTTAATGCCGGACAAGTCATCCGTGATTTTTACTTGAATCGTTTTTTGTCCGCTCATTAATTGTTCATGGCTGATGTTCACGGGTGATATTTTCGGAGGAATGGTATCCACAACAATGTAATATTTTCCTAAATCTCTTGTCCGTGTTTTCAGAAATTCACCGTCCCATGCAGATTCTTTCGCATCCGGTTTTTGGGCGTCTTTTACTTCACGAAAAATCAAAGCTTTGTTTTTCAGATGCTCCGGTAATCCTTCTGGTTTGATGGAAAGCGTGAAAAATTTATGCGCTGGTTCAGATGCTGTATGAACCGTGTGAATGGACGAGAACATTTTACCGGATGATTTTTTTTCGACTTTTTGATACTGAAAAAAAACAGAGTCATAAAAAGTGTTCTTCGGAAAAAAAACTTTCAGCTCATCATTTTCAAAGAGATTGTCATAGCGAAAATTAAAAACGGTATCATAAGCTAATGAAGTAAAATCCGGTGGATTTTTTGTTGCATCATGCCGGATATAAAACTTCAATTCACTTCCGTTTTTATAAAAATCTTCCGCGTAAATAGAAACGAAAGATACTTTATCCGGCTCAAGAAAAATTAATCCGCCATTGACAGCCTGATAGAGTGAAAGGTTATTTCCCGGAAGACGAAAGCAACGCTGCACTTTCACTTTTTCAGTTTCGTTGGCGTAAAAATCCAAATGCGCCTGCGCGTAGCGGGTGTCATCGAAAGAAATTCCATCCATGCGGTAGCTGAAAACCGTCTCACCGTTCACTTTCATAGAAAGCCGGTAAATACCGTTTTGATTCGTTGTCCCTTCCATCAGGTCATAAACATTTACTCCAAAACCTACGATTTTAAAACCAACGCTTAAAGTATCTTTCGCTAATCCGTAACCGGTTCCTTTTTTAATGATTTTTTCTTTTACCGGAAAATATCGCCCTTTGCTTTCCTCCAACGGATAGATGTAAAGCCGGTTCATCACCGGAGGCGTATTATCTATTACCCCGCCAATATACACCAACGGATTCACCGGCATCTGCGAGCGTGTTTCGCGAATTTCAAAATGCAAATGAGGCGCAAACGACCTGCCCGAATTTCCCGAAAGCGCGATTAACTCTCCCGCGTCTATCCGCATCAATCCCGGCTCAAGATATTCATCCACTTCAAAACTTTCTTTTTTGTATTGCACATTTCGGATGTGCTGCTCAATGCGCTCATTAAAATTCTGGAGATGCGCATAGACGGAGGTATGTCCGGTGGGATGGTCTATATATAAAGCCTTGCCATAGCCGGAAGTTGAAATTTTGATGCGGGAAACATATCCGCTCTGGATGGCATAAACCGGAAATCCTTCGCGCCCGTTGGTGCGGATGTCAATGCCCGCATGAAAATGCGACACGCGCACTTCACCAAAAGTTCCTGAAAGCGAGAGCGGCAAATCCATCGGTTTGCGGAAGGACAGGCTATCCGATTCTGCGTAAACGGAGCATGAAAAAAGAATCAATAAAACGGTGAAAAAAGAATAAAACGGAGTTAAAAAAACGAAATCAATTTTTCTGAGCATGGCAGCTAAATTACCAAAGGTGTGCCATACTCGAATAACGGTCAAAATTCATTTTGAAATCGTGATTCTGGAAAGTTGATTTCCGATGATGAAAAAATCCCTATCACTTCAATGTCAGTATATTTGCGTTTAGATTTTTAAAAATGTTTTCATATTTGCATCCTTCATTTGCTAATTTGAATTCCTGAAAAATTTTAAAATTTAATTTCAAAAAATTATTATGCCCAAAATTCTGATTGTTGACGATGAGAAAGCCATCCGCAAAACCATGCGGGAAATCCTTGAGTATGAAAGCTACCAGGTGGATGAAGCTGAAAACGGGATGGATGGATTAAATAAACTGCGCGAAGAAACATTTGACGTCATCTTGCTGGATATTAAAATGCCGAAAATGGATGGCATGGAGGTGCTGGAAGAAGCGCAGAAAATCAATCCCGATACTCCCGTAATTATGATTTCCGGCCACGGCACTGTTGAAAGCGCGGTGGAAGCGGTGAAAAAAGGCGCAT
>JBGTCY010000161.1:0-8376 GCA_041748615.1 Chitinophagales bacterium | reverse complement strand
AAGACAGATATTCTGATAAATAAATTCTTGCTTTTTATTCGATTACCAAACGCTTCACTACCGTAAATCCGTCAATCTCTAGACGGAACTCATATACTCCCTTTGCCAGGTCGCGGATTTCAATTGGGAGAAAATAGGAGCCTTGTGTTTGCCGGTCGAATTTTTTCTCCCCGATAATCTGTGCCAATGAATTGGTGATGCGAAGATTGACTTTCCGCGTGAAGTCCAACACATACGAAAGTACCACCGATTCTTCAGCCGGCACAGGGCTGAGCATCACTTTGAATTTTGCCGTTTCAGCCGGAGTGTATGCGACACTGTCGGCTTGTTCCACATTTTCAACAGTCAGCGTAATCTTTTTTTCAGAATAGATTTCACCTTTTTCATGTGTCATGGCAATGACGTACTCAGCAGTAAAAAGTGCCAGTAAAAAGGAGAGCGTAAAGAGTTTTCTATACATTATTTATTTCCATAAATTTCGTAAAACCTTGCACAAAATACAAAGGATTTTGAATTATCCAAAAAAGAATGGAAAATCATTTTTAAGCAATGTTGTTAAAGTAACATCCCTAATTTGTGTTATCTGATTTCAGATTTTAGATGTTAGACACCTTGGGAAGTGATTCTTGAAATGCGTCTAATAGAAAAAGGGGAAGTCTAACGGAGCTGTTCCAAGATATTTTCTTTGATTGAATCATGGTTATGAAACCAGTCGTTCGTCCATACCTGGAGCACCTTCCATCCAAAAGCCTCCATCATCATCGGGCGTTGAAAATATTTTTCGATGACAGGGGTTGAATCTTCAGCGTCATGGGCATCAATCAGAATTCCCAAGTTGAAATGAAGTTCATTGAGCGACTTTTTTATGCCGAGATGACATTTGAACTTACTTTGCCCGACATCCTGTTTGACGATAAATCCATTTTCTGACAGCCATCCGGCAATTTCCTGCGACACGAAATTGATTTTTGAGTTGTCCGCTTGTTGATGAGAAGCGGAGAGTGTTTTTAAAACACTCATTGCATCATCATTACTCCCGGTGCTGACTAATTCCGCATATTGGAGGTAGCGCCTGAAAAAATTCGCACCCTCATTATACTCATTTTTAATGTCGGTGAATTTGATGGAACTGATGACGGCAATATGTTTTTTGGCGCGGCTGAAAATTACATTCAACCTTTTTTCACCGCCTTTTCTGTTGATGGGTCCGAAATTCATCAGCATTCGTTGATTGGAATCATATCCATAGCAGATACTCATGATGATAATATCCCTTTCATCGCCCTGTATATTTTCTAAGTTTTTGATAAACAAACCCACGAACTGGTCATCTTCCGTGCGTTGGTAGGCTTCCTCCAGTTCAGCGGTCATTTTCCAATCCGCAGCCAATGATTCAAGCGCTGATTCAATTTCCATTTGCTGTTCCATTGAAAAAGCGACAATGCCGATACTCTCTTTAGTTTTTTGCCTGAGTAAATTCAGGACAAGATGAGCGATATATTGCGCTTCAGGGTGATTAGTGCGCGTTTCATACAACCCGTTTTTTTGGAAATGAAAACTGATGCTCCGGTCAAAAAGACAGGAGATGTTTTCGGCAGCCTGTTCCGGTTTTTCAACAATCATTTCATTCAATGAATTTTGAGGAACGGATTTATCCGGTATCGTGAGCAAGCCTGCATGATAAAATGCGTGATTGCTGAAACTAATCAGGCTTTCATACCGGCTGCGATAGTGCCATCCGAGCATCACGGAAGGAAGTTTGCGCGATGCCTGCACCAGCAGGCTGTCGGCATCTAATGTGACAGTGTTGTTTTCACTTTCATCATCAAAAATATCATCAGGGTCCTGCGTGGTGGTATTGAAAAAATTTGTGGGCGGCATTTGCATTTCATCACCAACAATGATTGATTGTTTCGCACGGAAAACAGGCGGTATCCCTTCTTCCAATGTAATCTGACTCGCTTCATCAAAAATTACGACATCAAAAAAATTACCGTCAACGGGCAACGCGTCACTGACACTGAGGGGACTCATCAGCCATACCGGTTTTAAATCTTTGATTACCCGACCTGATGCTCCCGTTGCAAGTTCCCGAATCGGCTTGAAGCGCATCTGTTTGTTAAATTCGTTTTCCAGAATTTTTCTTCCTTCATTATAACTTCTTTTCTGTTCCCGCTCTTCCACCGGCACTCCGGCATTTGAAGATTCAGCCCAAACTATTTTTTCCCGGAATGAATGATGATGATAAGCGATGATGAACTTTGCATTCAGTTGCATCCATTCTTTATAAGTGTTTTTAAGTTTATTTAAAGCATTTTCAAGCATTTGCCCGTCCGTTTCCTCCAACTGCCTGTTACGCTGATATTCGCGAATCAGATTTCCATAAGCAAGAGTCGCTTCGAGGGCATCGGGATTTAATGGATAGCGGCTGATGAAATGCACAAATTTTTCCGGTGAGTTTTCAAGGTCGCGGACGTGGGGTAAAATGTGCGAAACCTGATTTAAGTGTTTCAGCAGGTTTTGCAATAATTCATTCAGATGCTTAAAATCCGTATCGCCTTTGGTGTTGAGCAGTTTCCTGCTTAAATCTTTCGCACGCGTGATTTCATTGTCCAAGGCTGAAAGTTGCAGCGCGAGATGTTCACCGCTTTCGCCTTTTTCAAGAAAAAATTTGAAATAGCTGTTAGGGCTTGCCTGATGAATATTGTTCACCAATATTTCTGTCGCATGCAAATTATCCACCTTGTATAAATCGCGCGCTTTTCGTTCCTGTTCACGGGTTTGTTTGAATATTTCATATTCCTGTTCCAATTCGCCAAGAATTTGTTTGAATGCCGGTTTAATAGAATGCTTTGAAAAATCATAAGATTGATTCAGGATTTTTTTTAACCTGCGAAACTCACCGCTGAAAAACGCGAACAATCGTCCTTCCCATTTTTCAACCAAGGCTTTTGCCGCGGGAATATCTTGTTCGTTTAACTTGTTGAGCCAATTGCCGGTTTTGGTCAGTTGCTCATTGTATTTTTCCTGTAAAAAACGAATCTCATTCATTGACTGCCTGAAACTTTGATAATGAGGGCTTTTGAAATCTAAGAGCGAAACATTACCTGTTTCCACCAATGGTTTCAGGGTTGCGGCATTTCTAATCAATGTGGAAAGCCGTTCAAAGTCAGACGTGATTTCCTCCGATAACGGGAATTTAGAAATCTCCTGCCGGATGGTTTCAAGCGACCGGAGCATTTCATTTGAATGTTGTTGCAGGAAACTAACTGGTTGCTCTTCGCGAAAAACACCGGGACGGATTTTTGAGAAGGGATGAGCAGCCCAGGTTTCATTGCCGGAAATTCGTTTCAATGTTGCAGACAGATTTTTAACAGTGTGTCCGAAGGTCAGCCAATCTTTATATGTCGGTAATTGTTCAGTGGCAGCGGCATCCAGAGGGTGGTGTTTATCGCGCAATTCAATCAATCGGTGCAGTAAACTTCTCATTGAAGTGCCGGTATGTTCATTTTGAATCGAAAGCGCGTTTTCGTAATCATGTAGAAATTGGAATTGATTTTTCAATTGTTCCAATACTTTTGCGCGCCCGGTTTCAAAGTGCAGTAAATCCACTTCTTCTTTCCTGTATTTTTCATAAGTGGTTTTCAATTCACGGATAAATTGTTTTTTATCTTCCTGGCTGTCGTGAATCAGGCAGCAGAATTCATCCATTCCCTGCTGTTTCAGACGGTGATAGACCACATCGAGCGCGGCACGTTTTTCACATACAAAAAGCACTTTTTTCCCTCTTGCCACGAAGTCGGCAACGAGGTTGGTGATGGTTTGACTTTTTCCTGTTCCGGGAGGACCCTGGATGATATAGCTTTTTTCTTTTTTCGCGAAAGCGATGGCATCCGTTTGAGTAGGGTCGGCAGCAACCACCGGAAATTGTTCATTGAAGTCTGCGCTTTCCTTTTTTTCTTCCAGCGATTTTGGAGTGTCGCTGAAAATATCATCGAATACTTTGCTCGACAGGTGATGCTCAAAAATTGAGTTGTAGTCGCTCACTAAACTCATTTTTTTATAATTGAAATTTCCAAGCACCACGCTGCACAAGTCAAATTCCCACCTGAAAGGATTGTGCGAATCATTACCCAGCGAAATGATGCTCCGTTCGCCAGAAGCTATTGGCGGGTTGAAATACTGTGCATTGATGGTTTGTATCGAATCATTCACCAACCATTCAAGGTAAGTGGAGCGCTGCTCGATATATTTTTTAAAAATTTGCAGACCGAGCGGTTGATAGTTTTCTCGCTGATAGCTATAGTCGAAATTATGGTGATGCTGAAAGTGCTTTCCTTTATTCCGAAGTCTGCGCTGGTATTGTGCAATAATTTGCTTTGCTTGGGCATGAATCAATTTTACCCGTGGTTTGTCAATCAATTCTAATTGAATACCACTTTTATTGACTTCAATTTGCTTGCTCAATTCTTCGTATAGCTTGAGGATGCTTGTCTCATTCAAATCAATTTTATCGGGTAATTCAAGGTTGTAGGTTTCTTTCAAAACATACAACAGCACCGGGTTTACTTCCGCCACTGTATCGGTTATTTCAAGCACAAACTGGTCCTTCAATCCTTTTTTCTTCACCAACTGAACGGGTATCAGGATGAGCGGACTTTGAATGCGTTCATTCTGATTTTCCTTGAAATTGTACCAGTTTAAAAAACAACCCACTAAGCGCAATTGGCTGAATCCATATTCTTTTTTGTCGCGTGCAGCTTCTACGCGAATCCGGTCAAGATAAGCGGGCAAATAAGGATTGTCTTCCATTTTCAGATAATTGGAAAGTGGAATATTTTTTCCTTCATTTACACGATGCTCAAACGATTCACTCCATGTTAAAATGTTTTCCGGTTTTATATGATTGACTTTAATGACATTCGGCACCGAAGCCACAGTGAGATTGACAAATTTCAGGTTGGGGCGAAAATATAAAAGCCTGTTTCTTCTTGTTAAATCAAAAAGCCTGCTTTTTAATCGCTGTAAAATCCATTGTTGTTTGGAAGAAATATCCCGCTTCACAAAACCGTGAATCGCGCTGAGGTCATATTGACGTTCAGGATTATATTCTCTGAAATTTTTCAAACGCTGGATAATTTCATTCAAATCGCGCGCTCTGCGGTGGCGATAGAGGTCGGTCATTTCAAAAATGAGGTTCGCGATGGTTGGGTGCAGCGAACTGTTGAGATACAGCAGGCTGTCGCGTCTTGCGGCAAACTGTCTCAAATCATCTTCGTCATTGAAATTTAATCCGAATGAAACGCTTGCCAGCAACATCCCCAGCGAGTAAATATCCGTGAGGGCATCATGGTGTCCGAGCGCTTGCTCATAACTTTTATAGCCTGTTAAATAAACGGGATGGGTGATGGGTAAAGAAAGGTCAGCCTGTACGGGTAATTGTGTAAGTTCATGAGTTACAGTATCACTCACATGGTCAACCTGTTTCAGTTCCTCTGTCAATTCAAAAGCGCGCCCGGCTCTTGCGGCAATTTTGTCAATGGCTGATAGATTATTCTGCGGATAATGGGCATGGATTTCTTCTAACTCCAGACGTTCATCTTTTATTGATAGATATTTTAATCCATTCAAAGGAGCAACTTTACCCTCTTCATGGAGAGTTAAGACTTCCTCAAACAAAGGCAAAATGATGGCGGAAATTTCATCGTTATGAAATCCATCGTTTGCCGAAGCGCTTAAAATGAATTCTTCAAACGGATGTAAGCCGGAAGCCGCTTTCAGGTTTTCTGTATTTGTCGTTTGTTGATTGGATAATTCACTCATAATTCAATGTATCTGACATTTTAGAAAGCGCTTCAACCGCTTTGTTACGCATCTCTCTTAATTTTTTTTCAGTCAGTTTTTTTTCCTTCTTAACAATGTTGTTGAACGTATCTTTTATGCCGAGTTCCTCAGACAATTCAAAGGCGTGCCCAAGCGGAACATCCTCCATCGCGGAATCGGCAAGCGCTCCATCCAGCAGCACATAGCTGAAATATTCCTTCACGTTTTCTTTGAAAAACTTTGGCTCCCATTCGGGTAATTCAGACGTTTCCTGTGTCGGATGATAGCCGCTGAAATATTGGCGGCAAAGCGCAAGATTGGCATCTGTTCGCATCCATTGTGGCGCCATCATCCGGTTGAGTACATGTTTGGTGAAAGTTGTCATCCGCTGTTGTCCGAATATATCGAGATTTTCCAAATCAAATTCCTGTTCTATCAATTTCGCAATTTCTGCATTCGCGGTTTCCGGATTACTTTTCCATAAATGAACAGCAAGCACCCGGATGAAATTTTCCGGATGGGTGTCGTAGGTCGCTTTGATGTTTTCATCATTTTGCAAAATCTCTTTCGCTTGTTGCAGATAGTTGGCAGCGCTCACTTTTTCCAATCCGGTATGCAATTTTATCAGTGAAGATTGTGTGGCTTCTTCGCTGTTGGTTGCCAGAAGAGCACCCCTGTCACAAAAAATTTCCGAGTATAACCGAAAATATCTTGCGGTCTCAAGATAGACATCATCACTGCGTGTATCATTTCCGATTGCGGAAATCACCCGGTTTGTAATTTCATAATCTCCATCTTCTAATTGGTAAAGTTTAAGATGGCTCAACTCGTGCGCCAGTAACGCGCTGACTTCATCACCCTGAAGCAATTTCAAAACCGGACCATTGAAAACCAGGTGCGCTTCACTTTGCTGAAATGAAATAAAAGCATTCAGTTCTGTCGTGTTTTGTAATTGATACAGTGTAACCGGAATTTCAATTTCCAATTTTGACTTGACAGTCTGTAATCGTTCATGCAAGTCAGGTTCGGAATCCGACTGCATGCGATAAGCGTTTTTTAGCAGGTTTGTCTTAAAGTTTAACCAGTCTTCCTCTTTTGAAGATGCTTTAGCAAACCAATCCCATGTTTTTTTTTGCTTTTTAAAATAATCACGTAATCGAAGATGATAGGGGAGTGGAGATATCATAAATGACTTTAATTACACTGCTAAGATAATCAGGGCAATCGCATCTAAATTTCATTAATGATGGAAGATGCACTGAAATCAAGGGTCTATAATTTTGATTGCTCTAAGTTTATCTTTTTAATAAATTGACATGTACCAGTAAATCAATGCTTTATAATTAGATGCGATTGACCTGCTAAGATAATGAACTGTCGGAGGAAATTTTATACCGAGAGTAATCGAATTTCTGAAGGAATAAAACCTACTCGCGGTGAATACCGAATGTTTTACCATTTCATTATTCGAAAACCTGAGTTGGACTTACCTCCCTTTCTTCGCAACCGGAAATTTCATTTTATAATCCACTTTCACATCACCTTTTGAGATGGCGGAAAGTCTGGTGCGTAAAAGCTGGCGTTTGAGTGTATTGATATGATCCACGAAAAGAATGCCTTCAATGTGGTCATATTCGTGTTGAATGATGCGCGCGGTAATCCCGTCAAACTGCTTTTCATGTTGTTTGAATTCCCGATCGAAATAACGAATCACAATGGTGTCTTCCCGGCTCACATCTTCCCGGATACCGGGAATGCTCAGGCAGCCTTCTTCGTAAGTCCATTTTTTTCCGAATTCTTTCAGCATCACCGGATTGATGAATGCTTCTTTGATGGGTTCGCCTTTCAGTTTTTCGCTTTTTTTCCTGCTCTGCTTTTCATCCTCCTCATCTTCTTTTAACAACTGCTCGCTGTCCACAATAAACAGCCGGATGGATTTTCCGATTTGAGGCGCGGCAAGTCCTACTCCGGGCGCGTCATACATGGTTTCAAACATGTTCTCAATCAACTCGTCCAATCCCGGATAATCCTTATCAATTTCCTGGGCTGTCTTTCTTAATACAGGGTCGCCATAAGCGATAATGGGTAGTTTCATTGGTTTCTTGATTCTAAGTATTGTTGCAAAATTCATGTAGCGCTGACTTTATCGAGGTTTTCTTTTTTCCTGCGGTCTTTTTTCTTGAAATTGGCGGCAACTAACGATTGCATTGCCATTTTCGAAGTAAATCTTTCGTCCGCTTTTTCGACCGGTATGCTGGGAAATGATTTGTGAAGTTGCTGAATGAATTTTTCCACCAAGGGCGTAGCGTGGGTAGGGGAGTTGTCTAAATTCAGCGGATAGCCGATAATAATTCTTTCTACCTGTTCAGTAGAAAAATATTTTTTCAGAAAAGGGATAATATCCTGTGCGCTTACCGTTTCAAGTGCGGTTGCGATAATCTGCAGCGGGTCGGTAACTGCCAATCCAACTCGCTTACTGCCATAATCAATTGCCAGAATACGTGACATTCAAATGATTGATTTATTCAGACTCCTTTTTACACATTAAAAAAG
>JBGTCY010000160.1:0-2785 GCA_041748615.1 Chitinophagales bacterium | reverse complement strand
TTTTCATAAAAACTGAAGCATCGCAAATTTACCCATAAAAAAAGCCCTTCGGATTTCAGAAGGGCTTTTTAAAAAATGTATTATACTTTTTAAAATACCGCAATAAAGACAAAAATTAACATCAGCCAGAATAACATCGCGATAGCGCCTAAAATGATACCTGCCAGCGCCATGCCCCTGCGACTTGTTCCTTGTTTGAGTGCAATGATACCGAGCACAATTGCGGCAATACCAAACAAAAATGAACCGTAATAAGCCACCCACGCCAATAAACCGGACACCAACGCGCAAATCGCCAATATATCAGCCGTATCCATTGCCGAAGCCGCTCCGGCTTTGTTAACTACCTTTTCAAGCATTTTAGCGGTAATTTTTGATTTCAGCTTTTGAAAAGCGCTCATCTTTTCCTGCTTTCCTGTCAGGATATTTTTCAACGATTCCTCGGAGTTAAAATTTACCGAATTGATGGCTTCTTTTGTTTTCTGCAATTGACGCGTCACGATTTTACTGTTGGTCGTTGCCAGCAGGTTGTCTATTTCTTCTTTCATTCTTGGAATCAGTTCAGAAATCTGAAGTGGTTCGGGAGACTCTTCTGTGACGACAGAATTCAATTCATCAGTTACTGCAGTTTCAGGTATTTCAGCATCTGATTGACTTTCAGTTGATGAAAATGCTTCAGCCCCATTTTGATGAATTACAGGTGGCTGAACTTTAGAGGATACTTTGAAATCTTTGTCATAATCTGTTCCGATGGAATACTTTGTTTGTCCGCAAGAAACAAATGATAGAATCAATGAGAATGTCAATAAGGTGTGAAGTAGATTTTTCATGGTTTGAGATTTTTGCACAAGATATAATTTTTTCAGTCACCTCAAAAATTTTTTGCTGATTTTTTTAATTATTTCATGAAAATTAAATTTTTACATGAAAGATGATTTTATGATATTATATAATTAAATTATTCAAAACCAGGACGGTAAAAAATTCGTATAAAAACTATCTTTGAAAATATTTTCTAATTCAATATTACAATTAAGTTAATTTCCCAATTCTGACATGCTCATCAATAATGTTTTTACAGTTCCAGACTGGGTCAGAAAAATAGAAGAAGAATATAGTGTCGGATTCAATGATATTCGACCAGAAGCGATGAAGGCGTTGAAAACCGGACTATCCAAATTCAGTCCTGAAAACCCGGAAGTCACGATTTCCATTCCGGTGTATAATGAAGAAAAAAATATCCTGAAAACTCTCGCTTCATTCGCAAGGATGCAGCCTAAATATGCAACTGAACTCCTTTTTGTCAACAATAACTCCAGCGACCGAACCGGTGAAATTCTTGAAAAACTCGGTGTAAAAACCATTCTTGAAAAAAAGCAGGGCATCAGTTTCGCCCGGCAAACCGGATTGGAAAACGCGCGAGGTAAATACCTGCTCAATGCCGATGGAGATTCCATTTATCCTGAAGGCTGGATTGATACTTATGTTGAACATCTCAAAAATCCGGCTACCTCATGCGTATATGGAACCTATTCATTTATCCCGAGCAATTCCTGGCGTTTCACGCTCTCGTTGTATGAGTTTATTACCCGGTTGTTGTTTTTATTGAGAAGAAAAAAAATGGACTATTTCAATGTACTGGGTTTCAACTTCGCATTCCGCAGGGAAGACGGGGTAAAAGTGGGTGGCTTCAACACAAAACGCCTCCGCTGGTCGGATTGCTGGATGGCGATGACACTGCTCGACCTGGGGAAAATCGAATTAATCAGAAAACCTGAAGTGCGCGTTTGGACCAGTGACCGCAGGTTAGTGTATGATGGCGGTTTGTTTAAAGCGATTTTGAAAAGAATGCGGAAAGAAACCGACCGCTACGTACAGCCACCCGAACCGAAAGTGGAAATAGAAAAAATGAACGCAAAATAATTTATCATAACCACTCTGCTATGCTGAAATGGGGAATTATCGGAACGGGAGATGTCGCTTATGATGTGGCGTATGCCATCCGTTTTTTACCCGGTAACGAATTGACGGCAGTCGCTTCACGAACAAAAAAAAATGCTGAAACTTTCGCAGCTGTCAATCAAATTCCACATGTGTACGATGATTTCAAGGCGCTGATTGCCTCCGGAGAAACTGACATCATTTACATTGCCACACCTAACGCATCTCACTATCCTTTGATGAAATATTGTTTGGAAAACAAACAGCATGTGTTGTGTGAAAAACCGTTCACGCTCAATGCAAAACAAGCGAAAGAAATCCAGGAACTGACAAAACAATCCGGCAAATTCTGCATGGAAGCCATGTGGACTCGTTTTATACCATCGGTGCTGAAAGTGCGAGAATTACTGAATAACAATGTCATTGGAGAAATAAAAATGATACAGGGTAGTTTCGGAGGAAAACTCAATAAACAAAGATGTTTCGACCTCAATCAGGGTGGTGGCTCATTGCTTGATTTAGGTGTTTACCTGATTTCACTATCTTTTTTTTTATTGGGAAAGCCGGATGAGGTCAGCGCCTCCGCCAGTTTCAGCGAAAGCGGAGTGGATGAGCAGGCAGGCATTTCTCTGAAATACAAAAGTGGCGCATTGGCATCACTCACTTGCAGTTTTAAAGCGGATTTGGAAAATGAGTTCACCCTGTTTGGGACAAGGGGGATGATTAAAATTGGTGCGCCATTTTACAGAAGTTCCATTCTTCGTATCGTTCAAACTCCTGAGTCAACAGCAGAAAATCAGAATGCAACTGCAGGTGTAAGAAGAAATCCTTACGCCTTACCGGG
>JBGTCY010000159.1:0-25929 GCA_041748615.1 Chitinophagales bacterium | reverse complement strand
CGGACTCCCACATGCTTCTTCGCAATCGCCTCAATGCTTGCGCGAGCACCGTGGTCTGTGGACCGTTGACTGTGGTCTATCAACTATGGACAATGGACTCTAAACCCTAAACCTCAGACTTTAAACTACCAGCCGCCATCCGCAATGCCGTCACCGCGGCTTCCACGCCTTTGTTGCCGTGTTTTCCTCCGGCACGCTCGCGCGCCTGTTTGTGAGTGTTGGGTGTCAGCAGTCCGAAGATGACCGGCTTTTTGAGCATGAGGGAGAGTTGGGTGATGCCCTGCGCCACCGCGTGATTGATGTATTCGTCATGTTTCGTTTCGCCCTTAATGACGCAACCGAGGCAAATCACCGCGTCTAAGGGATATTTCAGCGCCAGCATCTGTGCGCCTGAAGTCAGTTCAAACGCGCCCGGCACATGAAAGAGCCGGATGTCTTTTTCTTTCACTTCATGTTTCAGCAGCGTGTCGTAACAACCTTCCAGCAGGCGGTGGGTGATGTCCGCGTTGTAATCCGACACTACGATGCCGAACTTCTTCCCCTTTCCGGAAGGAACGAAATCAAAGTCATAGTCGGAGAGATTTTTTAGACGGGTAGCCATTTATTTTTTCTGTGCCGCAAGCTGCGGCAATTGAATTGAGGTCAGTTCTGAAAATTACCTCAATCTGATGAGGCAATCAAAAAAGCAATTTTTGGAACTGTCCTTGAGTATCGGAAACCGGGAAACCGCGAAGCCTCACGCGTTTTCAATTCACCATCGCGATATACCGGTCAATATCCCTTCCTTCATTGGAATTGGGATATTCCGATTTGATTTGCTGAAACAGTTTCAGCGCTTCCGCGTTTTTGCCGTTCATCCTCAGCACCAAGCCCGCTTTGAAAAGGTAGTAAGGCGTTATCATTTCATTATCGCCCTTCGCTGCCGCTTTGCGGTAATGTGAGATGGCTTTGTCCATGTCGCCTTTCTCGGAATACGCGTCACCCAGCGCGCCCAACGCCATCGCGCTCGTCACCGGCTCTTTGCCGCTGAACTTGTTCAGATGCTGAATGGCGTTATCAAACTCACCCAGCCTTAAATAGCTCACCCCCGCGTAAAAATGCGACAGGTTTGCCGCTTTAGTGAATTTGTAGCCGCTGATGATTTTCAGAAATCCGCCATAGTTGCCGTCACCGTCTAAGGCGAGGCGAAAGGAGTCCTGTTCAAAATATTGCTGCGCCATGAACATTTGCTCCTGCGCTTCTGTTTCCTGCGCGGGCAGGTAAAAATTATTGAAAGCGATGATGCCGACAACGACAATCAATATCGCGCTGACTCCAACTGAAATGATTTTTTTATTCTCTTCAAAAAATTCTTCCACTCTCGTAAAAAAATCAACTTTGGTAACAGGTTGTTTAATTTCTGACATTTTTTATAAATGATTAATTGGTGATGAATGGATAATCTTTCTGAACGTAATTAAAATCCAGCAACTCCGAAGCGTCCGGGTAGGGCGACTCCTCCGCGAACTTTACGGATGCTTCCACGATGCCGGCAATCTTCTCTTCCAGCGCGTCTAATTCTTTTTCACTCGCGTATTTATTTTTCAGCATGGCGGCTTTCACAATTTCAATCGGGTCATTCTTTTTATAACCCTCCACTTCTTCCCGCGTGCGGTACTTAGCCGGGTCAGACATCGAATGCCCGCGATAGCGGTACGTTGCGATTTCCAGAAATGAAGGTCCGTTGCCTTCGCGGGCGCGCTCCACTGCCTTGCTCATCGCCTCATGCACCGCCTCGCAACTCATGCCATCCACCCGCTCCGATGGAATATCATAGGGCAGTCCGAGTTTGTAAATTTCCTTCGCGCTGGACGAACGAATGACCGAGGTGCCCATCGCGTATTGATTATTTTCACATACAAACACCACCGGCAGTTGCCACAACTTCGCCATGTTAAAAGTTTCATGCACCGCGCCCTGCCACACCGCCCCGTCACCGAAAAAGCAGATACACACGTTGTCCGTGCCTTTATATTTTTCCGCGAACGCGATGCCCGCTCCCATCGGGATATGCGCCCCCACGATGCCATGCCCGCCCATAAAATAATGTTCCTTTGAAAAAAAGTGCATGGAGCCGCCCCTGCCTTTGGTGCATCCGCCCGATTTGCCGAACAATTCCGCCATGCAGGCATCCGCTGAAATTCCCTTCGCCAGCGCCAGCCCGTGGTCGCGGTACGCGGTAATCACCGGGTCTTCCTGCCGGATTGCGCTCACCATGCCCGCAGCAATCGCTTCCTGCCCGATATACAAATGCAAAAAGCCGCGAATTTTCTGCTGCCCGAACAACACCCCCGCCCGCTCCTCAAACCGCCTGATGAGCAGCATCAACTCCAGCCATTGCTCATAGGTCGCCTTGCCCGGAGTTCCGCTTTCTTTTTTCGCTTTCGTTTTAGCCACTTTTTTTAAACTTGTCGGCAAAAATAGCGTTCATTTGCAGGATTGCCAACCATGCCTGAAAAATACAATAAAAGGCAGTTCTAAAATCAATGGTTTGGCGCTTGCATTCGATATCACAACATTGCCTTCGGAAAGTAAGAGTCATTCTTGCTTAATAAAAAAAATCCTGTCAGGAAATTCATTCCGCAAATATTTTAGTTATCTTTGCTCCGGGCAAGACTTATACGACCAGCTCCTGTTGAAATTCCCCAGGGTCGGAAGGCAGCAAGGACAGACGGTTGAGCGGTGCGATATAAGTATCTTGCCTATTTTTATACCCTATTGTGAAGGTTCCTTTCCTTCTAACATCTACCTTCTAAATATCCAATATTGAGTTTTTCTCAAGGCAGTTAATGATGTGCGCATGATTCATGACTCATTTTTTTTGTTTATCCAAAGGTTGATTCAACACACCTTCCGACCCGGCAATCACCACTGACACCGCGGCATCACCGCTCACATTCACCACCGTGCGGCACATATCGAGGATGCGGTCAACCGGCAGGATAATCGCAATCCAGGCAGGGTCAAGCCCGACTGAACTGAGTATCATCACCATCATCACCAAGCCCGCGCCCGGCACAGCCGCAGCGCCTATGGAAGCAAGCACAGCCGTCAGCACCACGGTCAGTTGTTGCGCCAGGTCTAATTCCACCAAATGAAATTGCGCCAGGAAAACCACGGCAATGGCTTGATAGAGACTTGTGCCGTCCATGTTGATGGTCGCGCCAATCGGCAAGACAAAACCGGTGATTTCTTCAGGCACGCCCAAATTATCTCTGACACATTCCATCGTGACCGGCAATGTTGCCGCGCTTGAACTTGTGGAAAATGCCAGCAACTGCGCGGGACCCATGCCTTTGAAAAAACCCCGATAACTCACTTTTTTCACCAACAATGACACCGTGAGCGGATAAATGAGAAACAGCATCAATCCTAAACCGCCCATCACTATCAGGGAGTAGCAACTTAATCCTTTGAATATTTCGATGACATTGCGCGGATTGTCACCCGCCATCTCCGCGATTTTTCCGGCCAGCAGCGCGAACACGAAAAAAGGCGCTGCCCGCATCACCAAATCCACCATTTTCAAAAAAACTTCATTGGTGCTGTGGATGAGATCAATCATGGGTTGCGCTTTGGAAGCAGGAATCAGCAGCAGCGTGATTCCAAAAAAAATGGCGAAAAAAATCACTTGCAGCATCAGGCTGTTGTCATTCAGCGAAAAGAAAATATTGCTGGGTACAATGTCCACGATAAAGTCTAAGGGACCCGGTTTGCGGCTTTTTTTCGCGGCTTCAATTTTTTTTTCAATATCGGGGTCAACAGCGAGAACTGAAAATTCTTCCCTTGCTTTGAATGCTTCCCCCGCGTAGCGCGGGTCAGCTAAGTAATTCCGTTTGTCTTTTATTTCAATACCCGATTGTGCCGCCCACAACTCATAACTCATACGATTTCTGACACGCTGCTCCTGTGATGAACAATCTCCCGGATGCAGCAGGTTGGCGAGCGTCAATCCAATGGTGATGGCGAGCGTTGTCGTCAGGAGATATAGCCCGAATGTTTTAGCGGCTAACCTGCCTAATCGCGTGGCATCTTTTAAACTCGCCACACCGCCAATGATTGAAAACAAGACTAAAGGCAGCGCGATGAGTTTCAGCAGGTTCAGAAAAATACGACCCCAGGGTTCAATCCAGTTGAGCGTGAATTTTGTCCAGCCGAATTTGCTGGCAACCAACGCATAGGCGATGCCCGCAAGCAGTCCGATGATGATTTGCCAATGGAGAGGGATTTTTTTCATTTGCGATTCATAAAAGCGCTCAGCTTGATGGAATTATTTCTCAGGAGATGGTCAGCCAATATCAGCGCTGCCATCGCCTCCACAATCGGCACCGCTCTCGGCAGCACACACGGGTCATGACGCCCTTTGCCTTTCAATGCTGTTTTCTTCCCTTCGGAGGTCACACTGTCCTGTTGTTGCATGATGGTGGCAACCGGCTTGAATGCCACTTTGAAATAAATATCCATCCCATTGGAAATGCCGCCCTGAATACCACCGGAATGGTTGGATTTCGTGATGATTTTACGTCCCTTTTTTTCAAATAAATCATTGTGTTGCGAACCGCGCAACTTGACGCCACTGAAACCGGAGCCGTACTCAAAACCTTTGGTGGCGTTGATGCTGAGCATCGCTTTCGCCAAATCAGCATGGAGTTTATCAAAAACAGGCTCTCCTAATCCGGCCGGACAATTCTGAATGACACAACTCACAGTGCCGCCCACGGTATCGCCTTCTTTTCGGATACGATCAATGAATTTAATCATCTTCTCCGCCAGCAACGGGTCGGGACAGCGAATGATATTTTTTTCGGCATCACTCAACTTGAATGCAGTGTAATCTTTTTCCAAAGTGAGATGCGCGACTGATGAAACAAAAGCCTGCACTTTTACGCGGGCAATTTTTTCCAATAATTTTTTGGCAATAGCGCCAGCCGCCACCCGTGCTGCGGTTTCCCGCGCGGATGCTCTGCCGCCTCCGCGATAATCACGGGTGCCGTATTTTTCCTGATAGGTAAAATCGGCATGTGAGGGACGGTAAACATTTTTCAGATGTTCATAATCAGACGAACGCTGGTCCGCATTTTTTATCAATAAAGAAATGGGAGTGCCGAGAGTCGTGTCTTCAAAAATACCGGAGAGAATTTCCACTTCATCGGATTCTTTGCGTTGCGTGGTGATTTTTGATTGTCCGGGTTTCCTGCGGTCGAGTTCCTGCTGAAGATATTTTTTTTCAATCTTCAATCCTGCCGGGCAACCGTCAATCACTACACCAATGGCAGCGCCATGCGATTCGCCAAATGTGGTGATTCTGAAAATTTCTCCAAAGGAATTACCGGGCATAAATAGAAGTTCAGCCGAAGGTAGTCAGCTTTTTTTACAATCAAAAACGCGGACAGAACAACACGTTCTTCAAATCAGGCAGCAACGGATAAACATACGTAACTGATACTTCAAAAGCGCCTACCGGTTTTGGTGCATTCCTAATGTCGGAAGTAGAAGCATCATAGCTGAATGCCAGTCTGAAATTGCGGTATTCAAACGCGGTGTAGAAAATAGCGGCATCCGAAAAATTAAATTCATTTTGCTTTGAGGAAGGCAACATGCGGTAGTAGCCGCCAAGATAAAAGAGGGTGTTTTCGTTTTCCATCATTTTAAAAACAAAAGCCGCACCCACATTCAACTCATCAAAAACCCGCTGTCTCATGTAAATGGCGGAAGGCAACAGGGCGATTCGCTTGTGAAAAACGTATTCAGCGCCCCCATGAACAACATAACGAATCGGCAGATTTTCATCGCCTGTTGCCAAAAAAGATTCTTTCGGCTGCGTGAGATGAAACATCGCGAAGCCCACATAAGCATTCGCTTTTTTGGTGATTTGAGAATTCGCCATCAAGCCCGCGTTCAAATCAAAAAAAGTGACTTTGTCATTGGAAATATTTTCTGTGGAAATCTGGCTGAACGAGCCGGTGCTTTGGTCGAACTGATTGAAAAATTGCAACTCGCTGATGTTGAGCCGCTTTTGGTTCATGCCACCCTGCACCCCAAGCGATAGGGCATGTTTGCCTTCTTTGCCCAGCGATTTATGATACGCGGCAGAAAACAATCCGAACATGTTGTTGAGGCGTCCTTCCGCTGAACGGTCATTCATCAACACCACTCCAAGGCCTACCGCGTCATTGTTATTCAAACGGATAGGCGCGTCAAATGAACCCGCGTATGTAGCAAAAGGAGTTGTGCCATTCACCGTTGTGAACCATTGATTGCGATAATTCATGGCGAAACGGAAAGTACCGTTCATTTTTCCCGTCAACGCGGGATTCAATGTCAGGGGAGAATTGTAGAATTGTGAAAAATGAATATCCTGACCAATCAGAACATTAAAACAAAAAAGAAGGACGATTGCTGAAAGGCTTTTTCTCATAGGGCGGATGAATACGGATGTTAAAAATCGAAAAAAAAACAGAATAAAAGTGGAATTAGCTAAAGAATATCTAAAATTTCGAACAAATCATTAAATTTTGTGGACATCCGATGTTCAATAAAAGTTTCAATTCATCAATTTTGTACAAACAAAATCCACTGATTATGAAAATATTATTTGCTTCCACACTGTTTGTAATTTTATTATGGTCTTGCGCTTCAGAAGGAGACCAAACAGAGAAAACATCCACTCCTGCATCCGACCCCGTTGAAAAAAATGAAACGATAGAATCATCGAATGAAAATGAAAATATCCTTTCCACCATTAAAATGGGAATGACGGAGGCGCAAGTAAAGGAAATTTTGGGAGAACCCACAAAAGTAGAGGCAATGCAGTCTGATAAAGAAACTGTCATTGAAGACTGGTGGTTTGGCGACAATACTAAAATCAGAATGATGAACAAAACCGTGAACCGCGTTACTAAAGATGTCGGAAAAGAAACTGAGATTTTCAAAAAAATCATCGAAGCGAAAAAAAATAAAGATGAGGCGGAGGTACAACGCCTGATGGAAGAATTGACAAACGATTAATCATGCCCGGAAAACAAAAAAACCGATTGGGAGTCGTTTATTCTACAGACCCTGATTTTCAATATCAGCAAGCCGGAGAAGAAGCCGCTGAAACTTTACCGCCACCACAGCAGAAATTAGTGGTGCGCATAGAAAGAAAAGACAGAGGCGGAAAAACGGTTACGCTTGTCGAAAAATTTATCGGAAAACCGGAAGATTTGGAATCGCTCGGAAAAACACTCAAATCAAAATGCGGAGTTGGCGGCTCTGTGAAAGAAGGCGTCATCATCCTCCAGGGTGATTTTCGCCAGCGGGCAGCCGAATTTTTAAAAGGTCAAGGATATAAGGTGAGCGTAGGGTAAAACACCAAGAAACATAAGTTGAATATTCATTTCATCCAATGAAACTTCCCATTCACTTTCCCCGAATCGGAAAAGATCGTATAGACATAGATACCGGAAGCAGCATGGAAGGAAACAATACTCTCATTCAAATGAATTCTGTCTGAAAATATTCTTTTCCCGTCAAGAGAAAAAATATTCAAAATCCCCACTTTGATATCAGATTCCTGAGTAGCCTGAATTCGCAATGTTTGGCTGCTTAAATCTGCAACAAGTTGAATAAAGGGCATCTTGACTTCATTGATAAAAGTCGCATTTTCATTGATGCAAAATTTTTCAGAAGATTCCTGTATGATGGAGAACAGTTCGCTTTCTATCACATCTTCAGTTACTAATGCCGGTCGCTGGTCAGGTGTATTGGCATTAAAGCAAACATTATTCATGGAAATATTTTTCACATGCCTGACAAAAAGCCCGTGAGCGGGAATTGTTTCGCCCAATGCATCGCAATTTGGGCGCACGGTTTCATTTTCTGGAACTGAAAATCCAGGAGCGACAGCCGCTTCGCCTCCGGGAAAATTTATCGTGATATTCTCCAATGTAATATTTTCAGCATAATAACCTGGGATGCCGGTAATCGCGCTGGTGAGGTTTGAAGTTGCGGTGATGGTGATATTTCTGAGCGTGAGATTTTTCAGTGAACCAACATCGGGCGTTGGCGCTGTGGGAATGTATCGTGTAGCACGATTGCCTAACCGCACGAACATCGCGGTTTTCACTCCGGTAATCGTAATGTTTTGCAGCACCACGCTATCCATAAATCCGCCATCCACGATGGCGAGGTTGATACCGCAATCTGCCGGTCCCACAAAATGCTGTGTGACCACCACATTTTCTATCAGCATATTCTTAAAACCTCCCACCGTTTCCGTTCCGATTTTGATGGCACGCGCAGGAGTTGAAAGCGTGCAGTTGCGCACGATGATATTTTCACAATTAAAAGGTCCCATCGCTTTGAACACCAACGGGTCGTCCAACGAATTCACTACGCAATCTTCAATCAGCACATTGCGGCAGCCGTCAATGCCGATGCCGTCATTGTTGGAGTTAGCGTTGTTATTGATATTGATGTTTCGGACAACTAAGCTGTCCACGTTTTGATTGAGCATCATCCAGAAACCGGAGTTGCGCAGTTCAATATTTTCATACCGCACATTCGTGCATGAAATAATTCTGATGCCATAAGGACGATTGTTGCCTCCGCCAAGAAATGATATGCCATTCCCGTCAATGATGCCGGGACCGATGATGGAAATATTTTCAGCATTCTCTGCGTAGAGCAATGCGCGCTGTGAGTTATTGTCCGCGAGCGAGCGAATGTCCGGGATGATGTCAGGATAATTATTGATGTTGGCACTTCCCCGTAAAGTTGCGCCATCCGCTAATTCCAGTGTCACATTGCTTTTCAAAATGATTGTACCGCTCACAAAAACACCTGATGGAATCAACACGGTTCCTCCCGTTTGTGTACAGGAATCAATTGCCTCCTGAATCGGAATGGTGTTGACATAGCTGCCGTTTCCCACCGCGCCAAAATCAACGATGTTATAGATTTGGGCATGGAGTAGGGTGTAAAGCAGCAGGAATAGCAATGTAAGGAGAGATTTCATAGATATTTTTTTCTCAAAGTAAAATCAGACACTTAAACCTTTGCAGACAAAATAAAAAGGAAGAGTTAATCTCTAAAATTAAACCATGATACTTTTTGAATAATACCTTTGGTATAATGTAATTATTGTGTATCTATGAATAGATAATTTCTTGTAAACATTTTGAATAAAATATTTGATTTCTATTTTAAACAAACGCATTTAACATCTCTTTCCCCTTTTCCACCGCATTCCCCAACCCGCTCGCATCTTTCCCTCCTGCCGTTGCGAAAAAGGGTTGTCCGCCTCCGCCTCCTTTGATTTCTTTGGCTAATTCGCGGATGATGTTGCCCGCATGAAAGTTTTTTTCTTTCACTAAGGCTTCATCAATCATCACCCCAAGCAGAGGCTTTCCATCAATGTTTGCGCCCAGCAAAATAAAGGCATTGGGGATTTCATGTTTCAACTGATAACACAAATCTTTCAGCGCATCGGCTGTGCGCACTTCCACCACGCTGCCGATGAAGTTGATGCCATTCAAGGATTGCACATTTTTTTTCAGCGTTTCTTTTATTCCGCTAATCAAGCCCACTTGTAGTTTTTCAATTTCTTTGGATAGCTGTTTGTTATCATTCACTAATTGCAGCACTCCATTCACCACATCGGGATTTTTGACAAGGGCTTCGATTTTTTTCAAATCGGAAATTTTTTGGTTGAAATATTCCAACGCTTTCGGTCCGGTGAGCGCTTCAATCCTGCGGATGCCGGCAGCCACACTGCTTTCGGAAAAAATTTTGAACACGCTAATCTGCCCGGTGGATTGCACATGCGTGCCTCCGCATAATTCCACGGAAGCGTCAAATCGGATGACGCGCACTTTGTCGCCATATTTTTCACCGAACAATGCCATCGCGCCCAATTTTTTCGCATCGTCAAACGGCACTTCACGCTTTTCATCAAGCGAGATATTCTGCCGGATTTTTTCATTCACCAACTGTTCGATTTTCGACAACTCATCGTCCGTCACTTTTTGAAAATGCGAAAAATCGAACCGCAGATAATCGGGATGCACGAGCGAGCCGCGCTGCTCGACATGCGTTCCCAAAACGGTGCGCAATGCTTCGTGCAGCAAATGCGTGGCGGAGTGATTGTAAACTGTCGTCAGTCTTTTTTCTTTGTTGACACTCGCCTTGAATTTTTGATTGGGTTCCTCCGGCAGCTTTTCCGCGAAATGTACAATCAAATCGTTTTCTTTTTTGGTATCGAAAATGGCAACGGTCTCACCATTCGATGCAATCACGCCCGTGTCGCCCACCTGTCCACCGCTTTCGGCATAGAAAGGTGTCCGGTCAAACACCAACTGATAAAACTCCTTGTCTTTGGTTTTCACTTTGCGATAGCGGGTAATTGCTACTTCCGCTTCGAGTTGGTCATAGCCGATGAACTCGGATAGTCCGCTTTCATGCACCACCATCCAGTCTGAAGTATCGCGGACAGCCGCATTGCGCGAGCGCGTTTTTTGTTCGAGCAGATGCCGGTGAAATCCTTCCATATCCACGGTGAAATGATTTTCGCGGGCGATGAGTTGTGTGAGGTCAACCGGAAAACCATACGTATCAAATAATTCAAAAGCGAGCGCTCCGGGTATTTCTTTTTGGTCTTTAGATTTTTCAATAAAAGAATTAATCCGAACAATCCCTTTCTCCAATGTTCGCAGGAAATTTTCTTCTTCTTCCCTGAGCACTTTCTCCACGAGGGCGCCCTGCGATTTCAGTTCGGGAAACTGTTCACCCATCGTTTCGGAAAGCACGGGCAGCAGTTGGTGAATGAACGCTTCTTTTTTATTCAGATAGCTGTAGCCATATCGAACAGCCCGTCTCAAAATCCTGCGGATGACATAACCGGCTCCATCGCGGTCGGGCAGTTGTCCGTCAGCAATCGCGAATGCGACCGCACGCACATGGTCGGCAATCACGCGCATGGCAATGTCCGATTTAGTATTGGTGCCATAAGGCGTGCCGGTGAGGTCAGCCACCGCGCGGATGAGCGGCTGAAACACATCGGTGTCATAATTTGATTGCTTGCCTTGCAAGACCATGCACAACCTTTCGAAGCCCATGCCCGTGTCCACATGTTTCGCGGGCAAAGGTTCTAATTTGCCATTGGCAGTTCTATTGTATTGAATAAAAACCAAATTCCAGATTTCAATCACATGCGGATGTCCTTCATTGACTAATTCAGCGCCATCCGTTTTTTTTCTCTCCGCTTCATTACGAATGTCCACATGAATTTCCGAACACGGACCGCAAGGACCGGTGTCGCCCATTTCCCAGAAATTATCTTTTTTCGAAAAACGCAGAATACGCTTTTTCGGCAGAAAATTCATCCAATACTTTTCAGCTTCTTCATCAGCCTCAAGTTCCTCATCGGGGCTGCCTTCAAAAATCGTGACATACAATTTGTCTTTGTCAATTCCGTAAACATTCGTCAATAAATCCCACGCCCATTCGATGGCTTCTTTTTTAAAGTAATCACCAAAAGACCAGTTACCGAGCATCTCGAACATCGTGTGATGGTACGTGTCAAATCCAACTTCTTCGAGATCATTATGTTTTCCTGAAACGCGAAGGCACTTTTGCGTGTCGGCTACCCGCACCTCCACCGGTTGTTTATTGCCGAGAAAAATATCCTTGAACTGGTTCATCCCGGCATTGGTGAACATCAGTGTAGGGTCGTCTTTCACCACCAAAGGCGCAGACGGCACGATGCGATGTTTTTTCGTGTTAAAATATTCTAAAAAAGTCTTTCTGATTTGTTTTGAGGTCAGCATTGGGGGTATGTGTTAATTTCAAACCTTTCGAGTTATGGATCGTATTGCTAAATTTGGGTTAACCGGCAGCCAAAAATAACGCTTAATGCCAAGGAAAAAAGCACGCTATTTTTATAATACCCACACGCTCAAGTATGAGCCGTTAGTTATCTCATGGAAACAGCGGCTGAAGAAATGGTTTGGGCAGGGCATGATGACCATCACACTGACCGGAATCATCCTTTTGGCAGCTTATTATTTGATTGACTCTCCCAAGGAAAAAGAGCTGAAGCGGGAAATCAGCCAGTTAAAATTTGAGTATGAACTGCTGAATCAGAAATCGGAAGATTTTGAAAAAGTATTGAAATCATTGCAGGACAGGGATGACAATATGTTCCGCGTAATATTTGAAGCGGAGCCGATTCCGGCTCCTGTGCGCGAAGCCGGGTATGGTGGCGCAAATAAATATAAAGACCTCGAATTTTACGAAAATGCCGACCTGATGATTTCCGCCCACAGGAGATTAGACCGTATCGGCAAACAGTTATACATTCAGTCAAAGTCTTATGACGAAATCGCCAGAATGATAAAAAACAAATCTGATATGATGGCATCCATTCCCGCTATTCAACCGATTGCCAACAACGATTTGAAACGAATCGCGTCCGGTTTTGGCAACCGCATTCACCCTTTTTTTAAAACACCCAAAATGCACTGGGGATTGGATTTTACCGCGCCACCCGGCACTGAAATACATTGTACCGGAAACGGAATTGTCTCTAAAGTTGCATTTGAAGCCGGTTATGGAAAATATGTAATTGTTGATCACGGTTTTGGTTATGAGACATTGTACGCACACATGAAAGACACGCACGTTAAAAAAGGTCAGCAACTGAAAAGGGGAGATGTATTGGGTACAGTTGGAAATACAGGATTATCCATGGCGCCTCACCTGCATTATGAAGTGATTCGGAACGGGCAAAAAATTGACCCCATCAATTATTTCTACAATGACCTGACTGCGGAAGAGTATGAAATGGTGATTGAATTGGCAAGAACACACAACCAATCTTATGACTAAAATCTAACCTGTGGCGCTCAAAGAATTTGAAATTACAAAACTCTATTATTCCATTGGCGAAGTAGCAGCCATGTTTAATGTATCCACTTCGCTCATCCGTTTTTGGGAAAGCGAATTTGAAATTCTGCAACCGAAAAAAAACCGCAGGGGTGTGCGGCTTTTCACACAAGAAGATATTAAAAACCTAAAAGTGATTTTCCATTTGGTGAAAGAAAGGGGATTCACTCTTGAAGGCGCCAAGAAAAAACTGAAGCAAAATCCTGATGATTCCATCAGGAAAAGTGAGATTGTGGATTCACTGAAAAAAATCCGCTCCTTCCTTGCGGAGGTAAAAGAAAACCTTTGATTTTACATCCAAATTCCTATCTTTCTGAAAAGATTGGAGATGTTTCGTATTCATTTTACACTTTTCTCAATCTGCATTTTCAACGCGTCAGTATTCGGGCAAATCTGTAACACGAACAGATACACCGATAATATCGTGACGGATTTACTTGAGTTGCAGGACATCAAATACGCCACCGCCAATCCTTACGGCATCATACAAAGTCAGGATTTGTACTTTGATTTTTATGAACCGATGGGCGACACGCTTGCTCTGAGACCGCTCATAATTTTTACGCATGGAGGTGCGTTTCTTGTTGGCGATAAACGGCAGCCGTTTGTGCCGGATTTTTGCCGGCACTTTGCTAAAAAAGGATATGTCACTGCCGCAATCAGCTACCGGCTCGGGTTCAATTCGCTTGACCAGGGAAGCGCTGAACGTGCTGCTTATCGTGCCGTTCAGGACATCAGAGCTGCCATCCGCTACTTCGCGGAAATGTCCGCCATTTTCAGAATTGATACCAACAATATTTTTCTTGCGGGAACAAGTGCGGGATGTGTAGCTTCACTGCATTCCGCATTCATGACCGAAAGCGATAGACCAGCTTCCACTTACGGCACCTTGCTGGAGCCTCAGGATTTAGGATGTGCCAACTGCTCCGGCAACACCCGCTACGGCAATCGTGAAGTGAAAGTGCGCGGCATCATCAATTGCTGGGGCGCAATTCTCGATACGCTTTACATCAACGACCCGATAGCAGATGATGTGGCGGTTATTTCTTTTCACGGCACCAACGACCTCATTGTTCCTTACACGTATGGAAACCCGTTTCAGCTTCCCATTTTTCCAAAAATGTTTGGCAGCGAACTCATTCACAGGCGCATGGATAACATGGGATTGCACAACAAGCTTGTTACTTTTCATGGCGCGGGACATGAACCTGAGTTGCTTGACTGGACTTATGCCGATACCATTTTTGAATTGACTACGCCATTTCTGTTTGAACTTTTACAACCGCAAACATCCGTCATCTCAGGAGCAGTGACTGTTTGTGTGGGACAAATTCATTCTTACACTGTGGAACAACAGCAGGGCAGCCGCTATTGCTGGGAATCAGTTGGTGGTTTGATTATTTCCCAATCCCATAACACAGTGATTGTAGAAAGGAATACCGAAGGTCAACACCAACTTATTGTCAGAGAAATCAATTCTTTAGATGCGGTAGGAGAGCCTCGAACAATTTCGGTAACGGTACTGCCTTTACCTAAAGCTGATTTTGACCAGTATCATGATGCAGGCACCATTAGTTTTATCAACCGTTCATCAGACGCTCAGCAATATGAATGGTTTTTTGGTGACGGTGGAAATTCAAACGCGGCTTTTCCGGTTCATGAATATACCGTTGCCGGAAATTATGATGTGATGCTGATTGCAACTAACGGAGCTTGTCAGGATACTTTGGTTAAAACAATCACTGTTGAACTTTGCCCTGTAGCAGACTTCACCTACAGTGCCGGCACCGGTTCTGTGAAGTTTAATAATTTGTCTGATATTCTCTCGCAACACTTTTGGTTTTTCGGTGATGGAAATGTTTCAACCGAAACTCACCCTACTCATGAATTCGAATACCCGGGTGTCTATTCCGTGACGCTGATAACCGAAGCCAATGGCTGTAGAGATACTGTTACCAAGCAGGTCGTAGTGGTTTCTGTTTCAATTAATGAATTGTACATCGCAAATGAAATCAGGTTTTACCCCAATCCGGCATTTGATTTTATTGAATTAGAATTCAAGAATCTTGCGGAACAATTTTTTGTGATTGAAATTTTTAATTCAGAGGGGAAAATCATCCTTCAAATTGAAGTAACCTCCACGCAATATCAGCGGATTGATTTGCAAAAATTATCACCGGGCGTTTATTTTATTCAACTGAAAAATAATCAAACTGTGTTGAGAGAAAAATTGGTGAAGATGTAGAATTACTGTTTCGCAGGAATACATAAAAAAACCCTCCGTCACTTTCATAACGGAGGGTTTTTTATAACTCAAAAATCAAAAGTCTTATTCAGCTTCCACTTTTGATTCCTTCGACTCTTTTTCCTTGCGGGCGCGTGATTCTTCGATGCGTTGCAATTCTTCTTTGGAGCCTACAATCAGCTTATCGAATTCACGCAAGCCGGTGCCTGCCGGAATCTTGTGACCGACAATCACGTTTTCCTTCAAGCCAATCAGGCTGTCAGCCACCGCACCGATTGACGCTGTGCTGAGCACCTTCGTGGTTTCCTGGAAGGAAGCCGCTGATATCCAACTCTTCGTACCTAATGACGCGCGGGTGATACCTTGCAACAACGGATATGAAGTCGCGGGTACCGCGTCTCTCACTTCAACCAGCTTCTTGTCATTTCTCCGGAGGAAAGAATTTTCTTCGCGCAACTGGCGCACAGTCACAATCTGACCGACTTTCAGGTTTTGAGAATCACCGGCTTCGGTGACAACCTGCTTATCATAGATGATGTCATTTTCTTCGATGAAATCGAATTTGTCCACCGCTTCTCCTTCAAGGAAACGCGTGTCGCCTGCATCCACTATCACTACTTTACGCATCATCCTGCGCACGATGGTTTCAATGTGTTTGTCATTGATTTTTACACCTTGCAAACGATAGACTTCCTGAATTTCATTCACGATGTAAGCCTGCACCGCTGATGGTCCTTTGATGGACAGAATATCATTCGGAGTAATGGCGCCTTCAGACAGGGGTGATCCCGCGCGGGTATAGTCATTCTCCTGTACAAGGATATGCTTGGTAAGCGGCACTAAATATTTTTTCTGCTGTCCGTCTTTCGATTCGATGAGGATTTCACGGTTTCCTCTTTTGATATTTCCGAAACTTACGACACCGTCAATTTCAGAAACCACCGCGGGGTTAGCCGGATTTCTCGCTTCGAACAATTCCGTTACGCGCGGCAGACCACCCGTGATGTCACGAACTTTTCCAATCACACGCGGGATTTTCACCAATACATCGCCTGACTCTACAGCCTGACCGTCATTCACCACCACGTGTGAACCAACCGGAATGTTGTAGGTTTTCACTTCTTCCTTTTTACCAACAACGAGGATACCCGGAATTTTCCGTTTATCGCGCGATTCGATAATTACTTTTTCACGGTGACCGGTTTGTTCATCCGATTCTTCACGGTAGGTGATGCCTTCAAGAATATTTTCATATTTCACCTTACCCGGCATTTCTGAAAGAATTACCGCGTTGAACGGGTCCCAGGTACACAATACATCATTCTTGGAAACTTTTGCCCCATCTTTTACGAGCAGGATTGAACCGTAAGGAATGATGTTCGTGCTGAGGTTTTTTCCGGTTTTAACATCATTGATTTTCAATTCACCTGTACGCCCGATGACTTTGGTGACTTTTTCACCGGTTTCATTTTCACTCTTAACGGTTTTAACGCCATCAAATTCAAGGACACCGTCAAACTTGCTTTGCAACTGTGATTCGGTTACAATGTTCGAAGCGACACCGCCCACGTGGAAGGTACGCAATGTCAACTGTGTTCCCGGTTCTCCAATGGACTGCGCGGCAATAATTCCTACCGCATCGCCTTTCTGCGCCATGCGGTTGGTTGCGAGGTTTCTGCCGTAACATTTCACACACACACCTTGTCTTGTTTCGCAGGTCAATACGGAACGAATTTCAACAGTGTCAACCGCTGAGTTTTCAATTTCCAACCCGACTTTTTCATTTATCTCCTCCCCTGCTTTCACCAATACTTTTCCTGAAATCGGGTCTTCCACGTCATACAGGGAAACTCTGCCGATGATGCGATCATAAAGCGGTTCCACCACTTCTTCATTGTCTTTCAGTGCTGAAATGGAAATACCCCTGAGCGTTCCGCAATCTTCATCAGTAATCACCACGTCCTGCGCAACGTCCACCAATCTCCTTGTGAGATAACCGGCATCCGCTGTTTTCAAAGCCGTATCGGCAAGACCTTTGCGCGCACCGTGTGTTGAGATAAAGTATTCCAATACCGACAAGCCTTCTTTAAGGTTTGCAAGAATCGGGTTTTCAATAATTTCAGCGCCTGATGAGCCGGATTTTCTCGGCTTTTGCATCAATCCGCGCATACCGCCCAACTGCCTGATTTGCTCTTTCGAACCGCGGGCGCCTGAATCCAGCATCATATAAACAGAATTGAATCCGCCCTGGTCGTTTTTAATATGGTCCAATACTGTTTCCGTCAAACGGGTATTTACGCGCGTCCAAATGTCAATAATCTGGTTGTAACGCTCATTGTTGGTGATGAAACCGTTTTCATAGTTTTCAGTCACCTGGTCCACTTCATCCTGCGCTCGTTTCAGCAGGGTTTCCTTTTCTTTCGGAATAATCACATCAGAAAGTTTAAAGGACAGACCGCCTCTGAACGCCCAGCGGAATCCTAAGTTTTTAATTTCATCAAGGAACTGAGCCGCGCGCGGAATGTCTGTTTGAGAAATGATGTAGCTGATAACCTGCGCCAGCACTTTTTTTGTCATCAATTTGTCAATGTAACCCGCTTCATCGGGTACAAACTCATTGAAGAGTACCCTGCCCACTGTGGTTTCAATTAACTTATCGTCAAACTGACCATCATCATTTCTCACTTTCGCTTTCACTTTAACAAAAGCATGCAGGTCCACTTTGCCTTCATTGTATGCGATAATGACTTCTTCTTTTGAATAAAACGCTTTGCCTTCGCCCTGCACTTTTACTTTACCTTCACTGCGTTTTCCTTTCGTTAAATAATAAAGTCCGAGTACCATATCCTGTGAAGGAAGCGTAATCGGAGAGCCGTTTTGCGGGTTCAAAATGTTATGAGAGCCGAGCATCAATAATTGTGCTTCGAGAATCGCCACATGACTCAACGGAACGTGTACTGCCATCTGGTCACCATCAAAGTCAGCGTTGAAGGCGGTACATACCAAGGGGTGCAACTGAATAGCTTTACCTTCAATCAGTTTCGGCTGAAAAGACTGAATACTGAGTCTGTGCAATGTTGGAGCGCGGTTGAGCATGACGGGATGTCCTTTCAGAATGTTTTCCAGGATGTCCCAAATCACAGGCTCTTTTTTATCCACTAATTTCTTCGCGGATTTCACGGTTTTCACAATACCCCTTTCAATCAACTTGCGGATGATGAAAGGTTTGAATAATTCAGCCGCCATGTCTTTTGGCAAACCGCATTCATGTAATTTCAATTCAGGACCTACCACGATGACAGAACGACCGGAATAATCCACGCGTTTTCCCAGCAGGTTTTGACGAAAACGTCCTTGTTTTCCTTTCAGAATATCACTGAGTGATTTCAACGCGCGACCGCCTTCGGCTTTCACCGCGTTTGATTTTCTGGAATTGTCAAACAGGGAATCCACCGCTTCCTGCAACATGCGCTTTTCATTACGCAAAATCACTTCGGGCGCTTTGATTTCAATCAATCTTTTCAAACGATTGTTGCGGATAATCACCCTGCGATACAAGTCATTGAGGTCGGAACTGGCGAAACGACCGCCATCCAACGGAACCAAAGGACGCAACTCTGGCGGAACGACCGGCAGATATTGCACAATCATCCATTCCGGTTTATTTTCAACTCTTAAGTTGGCTGATCGGAAATGTTCAACCACGCTTAATCTTTTAAGGGCTTCCGCTTTTCTTTGCTGCGAAGTTTCAGTGGCGGCTGCATTTCTTAAGTTGTAAGAAAGGTCATCTAAATTGATGCGCGTCAATAATTCGCGAATTGCTTCCGCGCCCATTCTGGCGATGAATTTCTTCGGGTCTGCATCATCGAGGTGCTGATTGTCTTTGGGAAGTTTTTCCTGAATTTCAAGATATTCCTCTTCAGTCAGCAGCGCCATCGCTTCGATTTTGCTTCCTTTGGCATCGGTAAATTCTTCCGCTGCTCCAACCTGAATCACCACATATCTTTCATAATAAACAATGGTCTCCAATTTTTTGGAAGACATGCCAAGCAGATAACCGATTTTATTCGGGAGTGATTTAAAATACCAGATATGCACCACCGGAACGACCAAGCGGATATGCCCGATGCGCTCTCTTCTCACTTTCTTCTCGGTCACTTCCACCCCGCAACGGTCGCAGACAATGCCTTTGTAGCGAATTCTTTTGTACTTGCCGCAATAACATTCATAGTCTTTGGTGGGTCCGAAAATACGCTCGCAGAACAAACCATCCATTTCAGGTTTGTAGGTGCGGTAGTTGATGGTTTCGGGTTTTTTGATTTCACCATAGGATTTTTCAAGAATATCGTCAGGCGAAGCGAGCCTGATAATAATTTTCGAAAAATTGGGGTTGAATTTTTGTTGCTTGTTAAATGGCATTATGATGAAGTTTTACTTTTTCTGATTTAAAAATGTAAACCACGCGGGTTGTAACACCCGCGTGGCTTCTTATAATGATTGAGAAAGAACTAAACAAAATCCAATTCTAAACCTAATCCGCGCAATTCATGCACCAACACGTTGAATGATTCGGGGATATTAGGTTTCGGAAGGTTATCACCTTTCACGATGGCTTCATAAGCTTTCGCCCTACCGACAATATCATCGGATTTCACGGTGAGCAATTCCTGAAGAATATGGGATGCGCCATAAGCTTCAAGCGCCCAAACTTCCATTTCACCCAAACGCTGACCACCGAATTGCGCTTTACCACCCAACGGCTGCTGCGTAATGAGCGAATAAGGTCCGATGGAACGCGCGTGCATTTTGTCATCCACCATGTGTGACAGCTTAATCATGTAAATGATACCAACGGTCGCTTTTTGATGGAAACGCTCTCCTGTTTCACCGTCAAAAAGGAATGTTTGACCCAACTTCGGTAAGCCCGCTTTTTCGATTTCATTTTCAATTTCTTCAATGGTTGCTCCGTCAAAAATCGGAGTGGCATACTTCATTCCCATTTTCTTTCCCGCCCAGCCGAGTACGGTTTCATAAATCTGACCGAGGTTCATACGGGAAGGTACGCCCAAAGGATTGAGTACGATATCCACCGGTGTTCCATCTTCAAGAAAAGGCATGTCTTCCGCACGAACGATTCTGGCTACAATACCTTTGTTTCCGTGACGACCGGCAAGCTTATCCCCTACTTTCAGTTTGCGCTTTTTCGCGAGATATACTTTCGCAAGTTTCAAAACGCCTGAAGGCAATTCGTCACCAATGCTGACATTGAATTTTTCACGCTTGTATCTGCCCAGCTCTTCATTCAGTTTGAGCTTGAAATTGTGAATCAATGTTCTTACCAGTTTATTCGTCTTAGGTTCAGTTGTCCAGTTGTTGGGGTCAATATTTTCGAACTCCACACCTGAAAGAACTTTGGGAGAAAACTTGGTTCCCTTGGAAATCAATTCTTCCTTGTAGGTATTGTTGATACCGGTTGAAGATTTTCCCTGGAGCAAAATCATCAACTTTTTAATGAGTGTCTCCTTCAAATCCTCTACATGCTTCGCGTGCTCTTTATCTATCTTATCCAGCGCGGATTTTTCTTTTGTTTTGGCGTTCTTGTCCTTTTTCACTCTTGAAAACAACTTAGTGTCTATCACCACGCCTTCCACGGAGGGAGGAACTTTCAAAGAAGCGTCCTTCACATCACCGGCTTTATCTCCGAAAATGGCTCTCAGCAGTTTTTCTTCCGGTGTCGGGTCTGATTCGCCTTTCGGAGTGATTTTACCAATGAGAATATCGCCTTCTTTCACAGTAGCTCCCACGCGGATGATTCCATCCTGGTCAAGGTCTTTGGTTGCTTCTTCGCTTACGTTCGGAATATCGGAGGTCAGTTCCTCCTCGCCCAATTTAGTATCACGCACTTCAAGTTCATAAGCTTCGATAATGATAGAGGTGAATACATCTTCTTTCACAATACGCTCTGAAATCACGATAGCATCCTCAAAGTTGTAACCTTTCCAGGGCATGAACGCGACCATGAGATTTCTTCCCAGCGCCAGTTCACCATCCTGTGTCGCAAAACCTTCGCAAAGAATCTGTCCTTTTTTCACCTTTTCACCCTTGCGGACAATCGGTTTCAAATTGATACAGGTGCTTTGATTGGTTTTTCTGAATTTGGTGAGGCTGTATGTTTTCTTTCCGGAATCAAAACTCACGATTTGGTCTTCCTCACTCTGTTCATAGTTGATGATGATTTGATTCGCATCAACGTATTCAACCACCCCTGTTCCTTCCGCGTTGATTAACAAGCGTGAATCTTTCGCAACCAATCTTTCTATGCCTGTTCCAACAACAGGCGCTTCCGGCTGTAACAGGGGAACGGACTGACGTTGCATGTTTGAACCCATGAGCGCGCGGTTGGCATCATCATGTTCCAAAAACGGAATCAATGATGCGGAAACACCCACAATCTGGTTTGGCGCGATGTCCATGAATTCAACGCTTTCAGGACCGAGAATCGGGAAGTCGCCTTCTTCGCGGCATTTTACTTTATCATTTTTGAATTTACCCTTGTCATCAATCGGTGCATTGGACTGCGCGATGACTTTGTTGTCTTCTTCCTCAGCAGACAAAAACACCGGATTGCTTTCCAACTGCACTTTACCTTTTTCAACTTTCCGGTAGGGCGTTTCAATGAAGCCCATCCTGTTGATTTTGGCATGAACACACAGAGTAGATATAAGACCAATATTCGGACCTTCCGGTGTTTCAATCGTGCACAGACGACCGTAGTGCGAATAGTGTACGTCTCTCACTTCAAAGCCTGCTCTTTCGCGGGACAAACCACCAGGTCCTAAAGCAGAAATTCTGCGTTTGTGCGTGATTTCCGCCAGCGGGTTGGTCTGGTCAAGAAATTGTGATAACTGGCTGGTTCCAAAAAATGAGTTGATAACGGAAGAAAGAGTTCTTGCGTTAATCAAGTCAATCGGAGTGAATACTTCATTGTCGCGGACATTCATGCGCTCACGAATCGTCCTCGCCATTCTCGCCAAGCCCACGCCAAACTGAGAATATAATTGTTCCCCCACGGTTCTCACGCGCCTATTGCTCAGGTTGTCAATTTCATCAATCTCGGCTTTACCATTACAGAGTTGAACCAAATATTTTACAATCTGGATAATATCTTCTTTTGTTAAAACCCTGACATCAATCGAAAGGTCGAGTTTCAACTTTTTATTAATCTTATATCTTCCCACTTCCCCTAAATCATAGCGTTTGTCTGAGAAGAACAATTTATCAATGATACCGCGAGCTGTTTCATCATCCGGTGGATCAGTACCGCGCAATTGACGATAGATATGCTGCACAGCTTCCAATTCTGAGTTGGAAGTGTCTTTTTGCAATGTATTGTAAATAATGGAATAGTCACCGGCAACATCTTCACGCTGAAGAATCACTGACTGTACTCCGGTTTCAAGAATCAGGTTGATACATTTTTCATCCAAAATGGTGTCTCTTTCGAGAATTACTTCATTCCGCTCGATGGAAACCACTTCACCGGTATCTTCATCCACGAAATCTTCCACCCAACTTTTTAAAACCCTTGCCGCGAGTTTTCTGCCTTCAATCTTATTGATGTTTTTTGGATTGACGTCAATTTCATCTGACAATCCGAATAACTGAAGAATATCGCGGTCATTGTCATAGCCGATGGCTCTCAATAATGTCGTAACCGGAAATTTCTTTTTACGGTCAATGTAGGCATACATGACATTGTTGATATCGGTCGCGAATTCCATCCAGGCTCCTTTGAAAGGAATGACCCTCGCGGAATAAATGCGTGTACCGTTGGGATGAAAACTTTGTCCGAAAAATACACCGGGTGAGCGGTGCAACTGAGAAACCACGATACGTTCAGAACCGTTAATGACGAAAGTTCCTTTGGGTGTCATGTAGGGAATGTTTCCCAAAAACACATCCTGAACGATGGTTTCAAAATCTTCATGTTCAGGGTCATTACAGGAGAGGCGTAATTTAGCTTTGAGCGGAACGCTGTAAGTCAATCCCCTGTCAATACACTCTTCGATGGAGTATCTCGGTGGGTCCACGAAGTAGTCGAGAAATTCGAGCACAAAGATGTTTCTGGAATCAGAAATCGGAAAATTTTCCATAAACACTTTGAACAAGCCTTCATCAGCCCGGTCTTCGGAGGTGGTATCTAATTGAAAAAAATCCTTGAATGACTGTACTTGAATATCCAGTAAATCGGGGTATTCAATATTTTTTGATATTTTGCCAAAATTGATGCGTTCAGGAACTGAAGGAGATTTTGTCATATTGAAATGAACATTTAAAAAGTGATAGAACAGGCGTAGTTATTGCACACTACGCCCGTTCGAAATTTTTCGATAACCGGTAAAACAATTACTTCACTTCAACCTCAGCGCCAGCTTCAGTCAGCTTGGTTTTGATAGATTCCGCTTCTTCTTTGGAAACGCCTTCTTTCACAGGCTTCGGAGCGCCATCAACTAAGTCTTTAGCTTCTTTCAAACCAAGACCGCTGAGTTCTTTAACCAGCTTCACCACATTGAGTTTTTGACCACCCGCGCTTTTGAGGATTACGTCAAACGTGGTTTTTTCTTCAACTTCGGGCGCGGCTGCTCCACCACCCCCACCGGCAACCATTACAGCGCCTGCTGCTGCCGGCTCAATGCCGTATTCATCTTTTAAAATTTTTGCCAGTTCATTTACTTCTTTCACTGACAGGGTTACCAATTGTTCTGCGAAAACTTTTAAATCAGCCATGTTAATAAGGATTTTAGGGATTTTTAAATTATTGGGAAATTATTTTTCTTCTTTTTCAGATAATGTTTTGACGATGCCGGCAAGTTTTTTCTCGCCACTTAACAGGGCGCCAATCACATTCTTAGCCGGTGATTGCAGCAACGCAATGATGTCGCCAACCAGTTCATCTTTGGATTTCAGATTAATCAAAGCGTCAATCTGGTTGTCACCGATATAAACATCGCTGTCAATGTATGCCGCTTTCAGCTGGGGACGTTTACCGTCTTTTCTGAACTTCTTAATGAGTTTCGCGGGCGCATTCGCATCCACAGAAAAAAACAGGGAGGATTGTCCTTTCAGAGCAACATCCAATCCGTCTTGTTTATTGGTGCTTTCAAGCGCTTTGTAAATGAGCGTGTTTTTCGCTACTTTCATTTCCACTCCGCTTTGATGACAAAGCCTGCGAAGGGCATTGATTTCAAGAACGGTCAACCCTGAAGTATCCGCCAGATAAAAGTTTGTCGCGTTTGAAAACTTCTCCTTCAATTCATCAATAACCTGTTGTTTTTCCTGCCTGTTCATTTTATTATTGATTGTGATGATTATCCTAAAGACTTTGTGTCAATTTTAATTCCGGGACTCATGGTGCTGGCAAGCGTCACGCTTCTGAAATAGATGCCTTTAGCCGAAGCCGGTTTCATTCTGGCAATGGTATGAAGCAGTTCTTTCGCATTGTCGCTGATTTGCTCCGCATTAAATGAACCCTTGCCAATAGAAGCATGAACGATACCCTGCTTATCCACTTTGAATGAAATCTTTCCTTTCTTCACTTCTTTCACAGTCTCGCCCACATTCACTGATACCGTACCTGACTTGGGGTTAGGCATGAGGTTACGGGGACCCAATACTCTTCCCAACTTGGCTATCTTCGGCATCACATCCGGAGTAGCGATGATGACGTCAACTTCCAGCCATCCTTTGGAAATTTTTTCAGAATATTCATCCAAACCTACATAATCCGCTCCCGCTGCTTGAGCTTCGGCTTCCTGTTCCGGGTTACAAAAAACTAATACTTTTTTATCCTTCCCTGTTCCGTGCGGCAATGAAACCGTGCCACGAATGGACTGGTCAGCCTTTTTAGGGTCAACGCCCAAGCGGATATGCAAGTCAACTGACGGGTCGAATTTGGTGCTGATGAGTTCTTTCAACAATGCGGAAGCTTCCTCAAAACTGTAATGTTTTGTTTTATCAACCTTGCCTTCAACGCGCTTTCTGTATTTTGTTAGAGTTGCCACTTTACTTAATTTAAAAACTTAATTAATTATTTTCCCACGGTGCTTTTCCGGTTACGGTAACACCCATGCTTCTTGCAGTACCGGCAATCATTTTCATTGCGGATTCCACGGTGAAGGCATTCAAATCCGGCATCTTTTCTTCCGCAATCGCTTTTACCTGTTCCCAAGAGACGCTGCCTACTTTGTTTCTGTTAGATTCAGGTGAGCCTTTTTTAATTTTGGCTACTTCCATTAACAGAATCGCTGCGGGTGGAGTTTTGATGATGAAGTCAAAGGACTTATCATTATAAACCGTGATTACTACCGGCAACACCTTTCCCTGCCTATCCTGAGTTCTTGCATTAAACTGTTTGCAAAACTCCATGATGTTCACACCTTTTGAACCAAGGGCGGGACCAATTGGAGGTGCAGGATTAGCCTGCCCGCCTTTGACTTGTAATTTGATAAATCCTTCTGCTTTTTTTGCCATTGCTTATGAAATTTTTTCTACCTGCATGAAATTGAGTTCAACCGGAGTTCTTCTTCCGAATATCTTCACAATCACTTTCAATTTTTTCTTTTCATCATTGATTTCTTCCACCGTTCCCAGAAAATCATTAAAGGGTCCGTCAATAATTTTAACGGTTTCGTCAATAATGAACGGTTCATTGATACTTACCC
>JBGTCY010000158.1:0-1808 GCA_041748615.1 Chitinophagales bacterium | reverse complement strand
GCAAGATATTCGGAGAAAATATTTTTTGAAAAAGTTTATGGCAGCGAGCGATACGCGAAGGAAGTGCGGAAAAATCATAAGGACGTTTTGCAGTTCACACACATTAAAGATGATAGCTATCGCGCGGTTTCGGGAGTATCACATGCTTACACCTATAGCAGTACGGTGTATGACAAAGGCGGAGATATGGCGCATACGCTGCGCGGCTACATGGGCGATGATTTATTTTTTCAATGTCTGAAGTCTTATCTCACCGCTTTCAGTTTTCGTCATGCAAACAGTCATGATTTTCGCGACCATCTCAGCCAGTGTTCCGGAATAAATTTGACCGCTTTTTTTGACAACTGGATTTTTCAGCCCGGCTTTCCCCACTTTTCGATTGATTCCCTGCAAACCTTACCAAACGGAAACGGATTCGATGTTAATGTCTTTATTCGTCAACGATTGAAAGCAGCCCCGGAGTTGTATCGCGAGGTGCCATTGGAAATCACATTCTTCAGCGAAAATTTTGACAGCGTTACTCAAACAGCTTTTTTCAGCGGTAGTTGTGGCATTTTTCATACGGAATTGAATTTTGAACCTGTGTTTGCAGCGATTGATATTCATGAAAAAATCAGTGACGCCATCACGGATAAATATCATCGTATCACTTCGAGCAGTAGTTACGATTTCGAAGAAGCATTGATGACGCTCAATGTGATTCAACTGCCTGCAACGGCTCTGGTGCGGGTGGAACATCACTGGATTGCGCCCGTTCCGATGAAAACAAAAATCCCCGGCTTGCATCTTTCGAAAGAACGATATTGGAAAGTAGATGGCTTGCTCCCGGACGGTTTCAACGCTACCGCTATCATTAAATTTGACGGCAGCACTTCCATGTCCACCGGATTTTTAGACAACGAACTCATCACCAACAGCGAAGACAGTTTGGTGATTTTATTCCGCGAAAATGCGGGTAAGGAATGGACACTGCATCCGTCATTCGCAGTGAATACACAAGGCAGCACTACCAACAAACGTGGGGAAATTTTCATCAATAACATCACACGCGGAGAATACGCGTTAGGCATTCGTGATTCAGGCAGACTATTAGATGAAACTGAAGTGGAAACCGTGCCTTGTTATTATTTATCAGTAAATGAAAACATAAAAGAGAATGAAGGAATGACTTTTTCGATTTTTCCAAATCCAGCAAAAGATTCTTTTTTCATTCAGTTTGAAAAGCCCTTAATCAATTCTCTGCAAATCAGGATTTTTGATATTTCAGGTAAATTGATTCAGGAAACGAAAGTTGAAAAAGGAAGCATCAAATCAGAAATCCGAACCAGCGGATGGGTGAGAAACACTTACTTAGTTCAGGTGAATGATGGCAAAGGAACAATCGTTAAAAAAGTAGTGACTGTTGATTAATTCTTGTTTAGATTATTTCTTTACTTTCACATTTATTTTTCATCACTCTTAAATATCAAGGAATGAAAACAACAAATAATTTTTTGTTAATTGAAATAAAACAATTTTAATAACGATGAAAAATATCACAGTCATAGGTTCTGGAACGATGGGTAATGGCATCGCGCATGTTTTTGCGATGAATGGATTCAAGGTTTCTTTAGTGGATATTTCACAACAGGCATTGGACAAAGCGGTGGCTACAATCACAAAAAACCTTGACCGCATGGTTGCCAAGGGCAGCATCACTGAAGAAGTGAAATCAAAAACTTTAGGAAACATCACTGCATTCACCTCGCTGGAAGATGGGGCTAAAAACACTGAGTTGGTGGTGGAAGCCGCCACCGAAAACGTGGACC
>JBGTCY010000157.1:0-30841 GCA_041748615.1 Chitinophagales bacterium | reverse complement strand
AGGCTTAAAAATGCCGGAAAAATTCACCACACCATCCGGGGTACTGGTTAAACAAATTGACAAAAAATGTCGCCCCGATGGGGATAAAATATTTTCTGCCAAAAGGTCACCCTTACGGGGCTTTTTTTGAGTTCCGTCAGGAACGTCCATTTGGCAGTAGTCATAAAACCGTGTATTCTGCAAGCCCCATCGGGGCGACCTTTTAGAAAATTCCTTAGGGAAATTGTCAAAATAAGTTCCACAATTCCAACCAATGAACCACATAGGCAGATAGGACACATAGCTATGTGTCCTATCTGCCTATGTGGTAATTTTTACTGGCATTTTTCAGTTCAATTTTTTGTGGAAGTTATTTTGAAAGTGTTCCTTATCCCGAACCCAAGTGGACATTGAGGAATTTATTTCAAAAACATTACTAACATTGAATTTGATGTTTTTAACTGCCCTCAATGCACCGTTTAAAGTTTGAATCACATTTATTTGCCAAATGTAAACTGACGAAAGATGACATCCAAAAAAACGCTCCTCCTTGGCGCATCCGATAAACCCAATCGCTACGCGTATCTCGCTGCAATTAAACTTCAGGAAAAAGGACACGAGGTGGTTTTGCTGGGAAAAAGAAAAGGCAATGTCAATGGAATTTCCATTGATACCGAAAAAAAAACCTACGAAAATATTGATACTGTGACACTCTATCTGTCCGCCACGAATCAACAGGAATATTTAGACTATTTGCTAAATACAATTCACCCAAAACGCATCATTTTTAATCCGGGCGCTGAAAATCAAGAATTGAAAATCTCGGCTAAAAAAACAGGAATCGAAACGCTTGAAGCCTGCACATTAGTTCTGCTTTCAACCGGTCAATACTGATTTTTTCTCTATTTTAGCAAACCAGAACTCAAGTTCAAAGTCTAAAGTCTAAAGTTGAATACATTCACTGCATATAGAGCACTCAATAAATTTATATTGACTGCCCACACTGTGGGCTTTACAACAATGGACTATCGTCTATGGACTATGGACTATGGACATCATCAATCAATAAATCTGCTAATCAAAAAATCACCATGAACTACACCGAACCCATGTTACGCGACAATGCACTGAAAGGAAAAACTATTCTCATTACCGGTGGCGGCACCGGATTAGGCAAAGCGATGGGAAAATATTTTTTGGAACTGGGCGCTCACCTCGTCATCACCAGCCGCAAGTTGGAGCAATTAGAAGCTACGGCAAAAGAATTGGAACAACAGACGGGCGGGCAGGTGCTGGCGGTGCAATCCGATGTGCGCAAGTATGAGGAAGCGGAACAAACATTGCAAAAAGCCATTGAGCGATTTGGGAAAGTGGACGTGTTGATCAATAACGCTGCGGGAAATTTCATCAGCCCGACCGAGCGCCTCTCGCATCGCGCTTTTGAGTCTGTCATCGGAATTGTGCTGCAAGGCTCCATTAATTATACGCTTGCCTGCGGAAAGCATTGGATAAAAGAAAAACAGCCCGCCACGGTATTAAGCATTGTAACGACCTATGCCTGGACAGGCTCCGGTTATGTAGTGCCGAGCGCTTGTGCCAAAGCCGGGGTGCTGGCAATGACGCGTTCGCTGGCAGTTGAATGGGCGAAATATAAAATCAGGCTGAATGCCGTTGCGCCAGGTCCGTTTCCTACCAAAGGAGCCTGGGACAGGTTGGTGCCCGGTGAATTGCAGGAAAAATTCGACCCGGCAAAAAAAGTACCGGTCGGCAGAGCGGGCGAACACCAGGAACTGGCGAATTTATGCGCTTACCTTGTTTCGGATTTCTCCGCATATGTTAATGGCGATTGCATCACCATTGACGGAGGCGAGTGGCTCAAAGGAGCCGGTCAGTTCAGCGGCATGGAAGCAATACCCCCGGAAATGTGGGATTTTATCGAGCAAATGACGCGCTCCGCAAAATAGCTTAATTCATTTTCCGTAAAATTTGATGCCAAGTTGCAGTCGTTGCCGGTCTCCCTCGTCCCCCGTCCCCCGTCCCCCGTCCCCCGTCCCTTGCCCCTTTCACACCCCTTGCAAATAAAATAGTTGACTTTTCCGAAAAAGAGGCATAATTTGATTTTCCGAATATTTCATCATTTAGGAAATTACACGAAAAGGTAACAACGATTTAATAAAACCAGCTCGGTAAAACACACTAATTTTAACAACTCCAACACTATGGCAAAGTATCCCAACAAAATTGAAGTCATTAAAAAGTTTATTGAACTCTACTCCGGCAAACTGAATAAACAGGCGGATGCCAAACAAATGCTCATGTGCATGATTTCCGATGGCATCACTGATCCTGAAAGGCTCAGGAACTATATGATTGTGAATGACTACTATGAAAAGCTCGAGAAACACAACGGACGCAGCAGCAACACCGTCATTGAAATTGCCGAAGTCTATAACATTAGTGAAAGGCAGGTACAGAATATCCTGTATAAATGGTCCGGAAAATACAGAGAAGCGAGTAATGTGCTGAAGTAATTTCCATGAATTGCGTAAATTGGCAGGAATGATTACTTATTATTGAGGCTTGTTTTCAATTAATTCTATTGTAATAAAGAATAAATAATATCCGAACTAATATTTATAAATTGATAAAAAATCAAAAAAAGTTTTGTTTTTGTAAAAAAGTTTTCTTAATTGGCATTTATATTTAAAAACCCCTGATGGCAGAAATGCCATTTTAAAAAAATCAACTATGGAAAGGATAGTTAACCAACAAATTGTATCAGCGTGTTGTAGTGTTTCACCATCAACGTGCTCCGCTCGTCCTGTAGTATATCCTGCTACAGAGAAAATGAAAAAAAGCTTAAGGTCGCTTTTGATGACTTTAAGCTTTTTTAGTTTAATGGCGATGCTGAATTTATTTTCAACGGAGGTCAATGCCAATTGCTGGAACAGCAGCTGGAACGGTGGCGCTGCTCAATATCACGGAGCGCTTACTTCATGCAACAATGTGACCATCAGAAACAACAACATGCCCAGCACCACCTATAACCAATGGGACGTGGTGTATGGCGCTAACTACACCTTCACAGCTTCCGGTGGTTTCATTACCGGCAGTACAGTCTGGACATATTTTGAATACAACGGTTCTAACTGGGAAACCCGTCAAAACGGATTTGGTGGAACCGCCAACTTTTCCGGTACTATCAACAGCCCTGCCGGTGGCGGTTGGGGTTTGATTGTATTTTATAATAACTCTGCCTGCCCGCCTTTATGGAGTACGGTTTCCGCAACGCTTCAGTACAGGGTGAACTCACAGCCGTCTCCCGCCTTGAGCAATCTGCAGGGCAACATCACCACATGTCAGGGAACTGCTGTAAATTACGCCATTCCATCAGCGGCTTGCAACTACCCGGTTGATAGAATTGCCGGTCCGGCAAGCGGAACAGCGGCAGCGCTTGGCACAGTGACCGTTTCACATAGAGCAAGATTTGCCAACGGTAATGGCGGGTACTTTATATGGTATCCTGGTGAAACAAACCAAACAATTGCTTTAAGAGCCTGTGAATCCGTATATGGCGCGGGTACTTGTGTTGTTGGTTCTTGTGGTTCATTTACCTACTATTATAGGTCAGGACATACATCATGTAATTGCGGAAAAGGAATAGGGGAGATGGAATTCATTTATAATAACACAGGCTACACTACAGTTGGTAATGATTATGGTGGAGCTCCCACTGCAATTCCATCCTCTATCGTTGCCGGTTCAACATCAGGTCCCGGTCCGTTTGCCAGAAGAAAGGGATGGAATGCTTGCGCAGCCAACTCATGGACATTAGCTCAGCCTGACCTGCGCTCTTACGGTGGCACTCAGCATAACTTCACTATCACCGGTCAGTCAACCGCTAATAATCCGGGAGCAATTTCAGTTCCTGCGGAAATATGTGTAGGAACTGCAACAAACATTTCAAATGTAACTGCAGCAACTACAGGCTCTCCCGCTTCAGCCGGTCCTACTTATCATTATTATTACAGGGGAGGTCCGAGTAATATAGGCTATGTAAACTATTTGAATACCACTGCTTCATCTGCGGCTCTGCCAACTGCAGTAACCAATACCCCCGGTCAATGGTATGTAGCGCGTAACTCATCGTTTGGCTGTACCGGACAAGCTAATAATTCAAGTACGGTGGATATTCCTATATTAGTGAATCCTGCACCGACTCTTGGCACCGTCAGTAATGCCGGTCCGATTGAGTTCTGTAACTCGGACGGCAATTACGGTACAGCCGTTTCGGTTTCCGGTCAAACAGGTTCAGTTTCATGGCAATGGGGAAGCAATAATGGAACCTGGAACAACTGGTTGAGCGGAAACACCGCAGGCAATTGTTGTTTTCCGAAGAAAATATCAAACTCTGACGGCAATGCCGACAGAATCAGGTATCAGGTATCCAGCGGAGGTTGTACAACATTAACTTCCGCTACCATCCTCATCAGAAACCGCTGGAATGAAAATCCTTCCTCATTATCTTTAAGCAGCACTACGTATTGTACGAATACAGTTCCGGCAACTGTCACGCTCACAGCCAATTTCCCGGCAAGCGTCAACATGAATGGTACTGTTCAGTTCTATAGCGGCAGTTGTGGCGGCACATTAATAGCTACGGTGAATCCCGGAGCTAATTCATCAACTGTTTCCACAGTAATTACTGCACCTGCTACGGCCGGAGTTTATAATTATTTTGCAAGATATAATCCGGGCACAGGCGCAAGTTGTGCTGCCAGCCCGTGCGTAACAGCGACAGTAACAGTCAATTCTCTTTCTTCAGCGCCAACCGGCATCACAGGAGCGCAGCCTATTTGTACTCCGGGAGGAATGACGTTGACCGCGCAGGGCGGCACACTCGGTTCAGGCGCTACTTATCAGTGGTATGCCGGTGGTTGCGGCTCCGGTTCAGTTTTAGGAACGGGACAGTCCTTGTTTGTGAACCCTACAGTTTCTACAACTTATTTTGTAAGAATTTCAGGGATTTGTAATACAACTGGTTGTTTTGCTGTATCAATTAACGACACGCAAAATCCATCAATTACCTGTCCCGCGAATATTTCAGTAAATAATAACCCGAATCAATGTGGAGCGACAGTATCTTACACCATCACCTCCTCAGACAACTGCTCTGCCACAAACACTTTACAGACGGGATTAAACAGCGGTTCATTATTTCCGATTGGGTCTACTTTAGTAACCTGGAGAGCAACTGACCCTACCGGTAATACAGCGCAATGCAGTTTCACGGTTCAGGTTACAGATAATCAATTCCCGGTAACAACCTGCCCCGCAAATATTGTTCAGGACTCTGATGTCGGTATCTGCGGAGCTGTTGTAAATTATTCCGTAAGCGTATCAGATAATTGCCCCGGAGCAACGACAGCCAGAATATCCGGCAATGCAAGCGGAGCAACATTTCCGGTAGGCACATCCACGGTGGTTTGGAGAGGAACGGATGCATCCGGTAATTCAACTACTTGTTCATTTACTGTGAGAATCACAGAAACAACGCCTCCGGTTATCACCTGTCCGTCAAATATTTCTGTATTTAATGCAACGGGTTCATGCGGGGCGAATGTAATCTATTCAACTCCAACTGCAACAGATAATTGCGGAGCTGCTGATGTTGAATTTGTTTCAGGCTTATTGAGCGGAGCGTTCAATCCGGTAGGAACAGTAACTAATGTCTGGAAGGCAACGGATGGTGCCGGAAATACAGCGACCTGTAGTTTTACGGTAACTGTAGTGGATAATCAACCCCCAAATGCAACTTGCCAAAACATCACTGCTCAACTAAGCCCGGGAGGCGCAGTTACCATCGGTGCAGCACAAATCAATTTTGGCAGCACGGATAATTGCGCAATAGGTTCGATGAGTGTTTCGCCAAATTCGTTTACTTGCTCTAACATCGGAAACAATACAGTTATCCTGACAGTAACTGACATTTATGGCAACGCTGCAACTTGTTCGGCAACGGTCAATGTGCAGGATATTACGTTCCCGGTTGCTAATTGTAAAAATGTCACCGCGCAATTGGATGGGGTTACCGGTTCGGTCACGATTACACCCGCACAGGTGGATAACGGCAGCAATGATGCCTGCGGAGTTACACTGAGTCTTTCAAAAACCACATTCGGATGTATTGATGCAGTCACAAACGGAGGTAATCATACTGTTACGCTTTCTGTTACCGATCCCTCTAACAACACTTCTACCTGTAATGCAAATGTGTTGGTGCTGGATGTAACGAATCCTGTTGCAGTTTGTAAAACACATACTTTGGTATTGAATACTTCAGGTAATGCTACGCTGACAACCGCAAATATCAACAATGGTTCATCGGATGTCTGCACATTTACGCTGAGCCTGTCAAAAACCGCTTATAATTGTTCGAATGTAGGTGCAAATACAGTCACTCTCACGGCAACAGACCCAAGCGGAAATACAGGAACATGTTCAACAACTGTTACAGTACAGGATAACACAGCCCCGGCTGCTGTATGCCAGAACATAACGGTTGATTTAAATTCAGCAGGAAATGCTTCAATTACAGGAAGCCAGGTGAATAATGGCAGCAATGATGCCTGCGGTTTGCATCCAACTACTCCTTTTGTAGTTTCTCCGAACACCTTTAACTGTTCAAATGTCGGAAACAGCAACCCGGTTGTATTAACTGTCAGAGATGTGAATAATAACACCGCTACCTGCAATGCAAATGTGACCGTGAGAGATTTGGTGCTGCCTGTTGCGATTTGCCAAAATATCACGGTGGATTTGGCTGCAAATGGAGTAGGTTCGTTTACTGCCGCACAAGTTGATAACGGCAGTAATGATGCCTGCGGAATCGCTTCTGTCAATGTTTTCCCGTCCAGTTATAATTGTTCGTCTGTGGGCACACAACAAGCGGTTTTGACGGTAACGGATGTAAACGGAAATCAGAATACCTGCGTGGCGGATGTATTGGTACGTGATCTGATTCCGCCTGTAGCAATCTGTCAGGACTTTACCTTGGAACTTGATTTTGCCGGAACGGGCACTTTATATCCTTCCGATATAGACAATGGAAGTTCTGATGCTTGCGGTATTGCAAATTACAGGATTACAGGCGCCAGCGACTTGGGTAATTTTACCAACGCGGCTGAAATCTTCTATAACTGTAATGACATTGCCAACTCTCCGCATACGGTTACTTTGAGAGTGACAGATGTGAATGGTAATAGTACGACTTGCTCTGCGGTAGTAATGGTAGAAGATAATGTGCCGCCTATTTTAAATTGTACAGATGTCACCAGGAATAATGACCCGGGAGTCTGTCAGGCTTATGTAGCGATACCGGCTGTTAATATACAGGATAACTGTCTTGGATTAGGTTATACGGTCACCAATGACCGTACCGGAACTGCTGATGCGTCAGACACTTACACGGTTGGTGCGCACACGGTTACCTGGGAAGTGACAGATGCCAACAATAATACTGAACATTGTGTTTTCACGGTAACAGTGATTGATAATGAATTCCCGACTTATGAGAATCCGCAAAATATCTTCTTTTTCACAAATCCGGGAGAATGTGAGGCAACGATTATTGTCCCACAACTCATTAATGTAGCGGATAATTGTGGTGTTTTAACAGTAGTGAATTCAAAAACCGGAACCAACAATGCCAGCGGCACCTATCCTGAAGGGGTAACGGTAGTGAATTGGCATGTAACGGATGTCAATGGGAATACTACTTCTAAAGTCCAGTTTATCTTAGTCTTAGATTATGAAAACCCTGTAAATACATTCTGTCCCGGACCTATCACGGTCAATGCAGATGCGGGAAGATGCGATGCTGAAGTGAATCTGACAGCACCGGTTTATACTGATAACTGTGGAATTGCATTAATATTTGCAACCGTCAACAACCTGACGATTAACAGTATCAAAGACAGATTTAATGTTGGTACAACGACAATCGTATGGAAGGCTTTGGATGTAAACGGAAATTTCAATACGCAATGCAGCCAGACAATTACTGTAGTGGATAATATTCCGCCTGCCGTAAGCTGTCCCGCTTCAATTATCAGGAATACAGATTCCGGAGTTTGTACTGCCGTAACATTGATTGCTCCGGCAACTGCAACAGATAATTGCGGAATGCAGAGTTTGGTGAATTCATTTAACGGCACTGGAAATGCGACCGGCACTTATAATTTAGGTGTAACCACGGTTGTGTTTACTGCGACAGATATTTACGGTAATACAGCCACTTGTTCATTAACAGTTACAGTTAATGATAATGAAAATCCAGGTATCACTTGTCCTGCAAACATCAATGTTAGCGCGGATGCCGGTTCATGTGATGCTAATTTGTCAATTAGTATTCCGGTGACTTCAGATAATTGTGCGGTGTTGGATTTTTACAATGATTATAATTTTTCAAATGATGCATCCGATGTATATCCTGTAGGAACAACATCTGTAACATGGGAAATTTTTGATGTCAATGGTAATTCTAACCAGTGTATTCAAACTATTATCATCAATGACACTGAAAATCCGACAATCAGTTGCGGAAGTAATATCAGTGCTTCGGTGGATGCAGGTCAATGTTTTGCAACTGTGCCTGTAGTTTCACCGGTTGTAGGTGACAATTGCGGAATATTGGATTTGTATAATGATTATAATTTCTCAAATAATGCTTCGGATGTTTATCCGATAGGAACAACGGTACTTACCTGGGAAGTTTATGATTTACATGGCAATGCAAATTCATGTTTGCAAAGTATTACTGTCATAGATGATGAAGCTCCGGTATTAGGATGTCCGGCTGATATTTCAGTATCAACGGATCCGGGAAATTGTAATGCTGATTTAACAATTCCAACTCCGGCAGTTTCAGATAATTGTCAATTATTGGACTACTATAATGACTATAATTTCTCGAATAATGCTTCTGATTTTTATCCAGTAGGCACCCTGCAGATTACATGGGAAGCATTTGATATCTATGGCAATGCCTCAAATTGTATTCAGACGGTTACGGTTACAGATGATGAGTTACCGGTGATTACCTGTGCGCCTGACCAAACGCATAATAATGACCAGGGTACCTGTCAGGCATCCGTCACCGTAATTAGTCCAACTGTAAGCGATAATTGCGCTGTATTGGATTACTATAATGACTATAACTTTTCTCAGGATGCTTCGGATTTCTTCCCGATTGGTTCAACTGCATTATTCTGGGAAGTTTTTGATGTGAACGGAAATGTTTCTTCCTGCATTCAAACGATCACTATCGTGGATAATGAATCACCCTCCATTACATGTGGCGCTGATAGGAATTCTACAGCTGATTTTGGAGTATGTAATGCAGTATTGAGTGTTGAGACTCCGATTTCTTTACTTGATAATTGTCCGGGAGTTGTAACTGCAACAAATGATTATAATGGAACTGCTGATGCGAGCGACACTTATCCTGTGGGAGCTACAGTAGTAACCTGGACTGCAACAGATGTAGCAGGAAATACTTCAACTTGCTTGCAAACGGTAACAGTTACCGATGATGAAAATCCGGTAATCACTTGTGCAGCAAATCAAAATCAATCAACAGATGCTGGGGTATGTGAAGCTGCGGTTACAGTAGTAGCTCCAAGCGCTTCAGATAATTGCGGTGTTCAGTCAGTAATCAATGACTACAATGCATCTTCTGATGCGAGTGACGTATATTCCTTAGGAAGTACAACTATTGTATGGACTGTTACAGATTTATATGGAAATACAGCCACATGCAGTCAAACGATCACAATTACAGATGATGAAGTTCCTTCAATCACATGTGCCACCAATCAAACTCACAATGTGGATGTAGGAGAATGTGCTGCTAACGTAACGGTTACACCGCCTGTTATTGGTGATAACTGCGGGGTTCTTTCTTATGAGAATGATATCACCAGCAGTTCAAATGCAGATGGTATTTATCCTGTGGGAACAACCACCATCACATGGACAGTTACGGACAATAGTAACAATTCAAGCGCTTGTACGCAGGATATTACTGTCATTGATAATGAAGCTCCTGCCATTGTGTGTTCTTCAAACAAGACACAAAATACCGATGCGGGTCTTTGTAATGCGAATGTGGTGATTTCTATTCCGGTTACTTCAGATAATTGCGCGGTTGCCGGTGCTACCAATAACTTTAACGGTACGGCTGATGCCAGCGGAACTTATCCTTTGGGAATCACGAATGTAGTATGGACAGTAACTGATATTTATGGAAATTCTTCAAGCTGTACCTTCACGGTTGAAATAACAGATGTTGAGTTACCTTCAATCAGTTGTCCTGCTAATGCGACAGTAAGTAATACTTCAGGATTGTGTACAGGCAACGTATTGGTTTCAGTACCGGGAACGTCTGATAATTGCGGAGTTGCCTCATTCAGCAATAACTATAATAATACTACAAATGCAAGTGATAGCTATCCTGTAGGTGTCACAACGGTTGTCTATACGGTCAATGATGTGAATGGCAATTCTAACACATGCAGTTTCACAGTAACAGTAAATGATATTGAAAAGCCTGTCATTACAAATTGTCCTGCTAATGTGGTTCAGAATAATGATGCTGGTGTCTGTAAAGCTTATGTTACAGTACCTGTTGGTTCTGCAACTGATAATTGTTTTGCTGTTACATTGACAAATAATAATAGCGTACTGGATGCTTCAGGAGAATATCCGGTAGGAGTAACTACTTTGATTTGGACTGCCGTTGACAATGCCGGTAATACAGCTACTTGCAGTCAGACAATTACAGTGAATGATGTTGAATTACCAACTATTACATGTCCAGGTTCTGTATTTCAAGAAACAGACAGTGGAGTATGTACTGCCGCAATAACATTCAGTGTTCCTGTTACTTCTGATAACTGTCAGGTAGCATCAGTCATCAACAGTTATAACGGAACGTCAGATGCAAGTGATACTTATCCGACAGGAGCAACGATTGTAAATTGGATAGTAACTGATATTTATGGAAATCAATCAACTTGTCAGCATGAAATTATTATTGTTGACAATGAATTGCCATTAATTACTTGTCCTGCGGATATTCAGCAGAATGCGAGTCCTGGCGAATGTCAGGCTCTTGTCAATGTTCCTTTGCCGGTTTATTCCGATAATTGTGGTATTGATTCCTTATTAAATGACTATACCTGGGTTGCATTTGCGCCTGCAACAGCAATCTATCCGGTAGGTACAACAATCGTTAGTTATGGCGTACGGGATTTGAGTGATAACTGGTCCGATTGTGAATTCACGGTAACGGTAATTGATAATCAGTTACCTACAATTAATTGTACACCGCAGGTTGCTGTTGATAATATCAACAACCAGTGTGATGCTTATGTAACAGTTCCAGGTCCTATGAATGGGGATAACTGCGGAGTTTCCTCAATCATCAATGACTACACTTTTAGTTCAGATGCATCAGGAACCTACATTGTAGGTACTACTGTGGTCACATTTACTGCTACTGACGTCAATGGAAATACAAACACCTGTTCAACTCTAGTGATTGTAAATGATACACAACTGCCTGCTTTAACTTGCCCGGCTGATATTTTGCAAGATTCTGACGCAGGTGAATGTCATGCGGATGTTACGATTGCATTACCTGCTTCAGGTGATAATTGCGGAATTGCTACCGTATTAAATGATTATAACAATACTGCGGACGCGAGCGATATTTATCCTGTTGGTACTCATGTAATTGTTTGGACAGCTACAGATATTCATGGTAATCAATCGACCTGTCAGCAAAATATAACCATTGAAGACAATGAACAGCCGGTGATTGTTTGTCCAGCTGATATCACTCAGAACGCGGATGCCGGTCAATGTAATGCCAGTGTAAATGTACCCTTGCCTACATTCTCTGACAATTGTGCGATTGACATGATATTGAATGATTTTAACTGGATACCTGATACCAGTGCCAGCGGAGTTTATCCTGTAGGGACAACTGATGTTCAGTATGGCGCTGTAGATTTCAATGATAACTGGAGCCTTTGCTCATTCACAGTAACAGTAGTTGACAATCAGGCTCCAACGATTATCTGCCCGGCTAATCAGTCTAAAGACAATGATGCAGGTCAGTGTACTGCTGCAATCAGTGTTTCTATTCCGGGAACTGCCGACAATTGCGGAGTGGCTTCTTTGGTCAATGATTATAATGGAACCGACAATGTGAGTGATACTTATCCTGTTGGATTAACCACCGTCATTTACACAGTAACTGATATTTATGGTAATGCAACTACCTGTAGCTTTACCGTAACTGTCTATGATGATGAAAATCCGACTATCACCTGTCCTGCGGATATTTCAACACTTACAGACCCGGGTGTCTGTGAAGCTGCGGTAACTGTTGGCGCTCCCACTACCGGAGACAACTGCGGAGTTGCTTCAATCAGCAATGATTACAATGGAACAGCGGATGCGAGCGATATTTATCCGGAAGGAATTACACTCTTGGTATGGACAGCTACGGACAACAGCGGAAACTCTTCTACTTGCGCGATGATTGTGGCGGTGTTTGATAATGAAGATCCAACAATTACTTGCCCGGCTAACATCACTCAGACAAATGATGCCGGTCAATGTAATGCATTCGTAACAGTACCTGCTCCGGTAACAGGCGACAACTGCTCTGTATCCGGATGGACAAACGGCTATAATGGCAGCGCTGATGCTTCTGATACCTACCCTGTAGGAACAACTTCAGTCATCTTCACAGTTCTGGATGGCAGCGGAAACTTCAGCACCTGTAGCTTCTCAGTAACGGTGACTGATAATGAAGCGCCTTCAATCACTTGTGTTGACCAGACACAAACTGCCGACCTGGGTGTTTGTCAGGCATTTGTAACCGTTCCAACGCAACCTAACGCTGATAACTGCGCTGTGGCCGGTTTGGTGAACGATTACAATAACAGTAATAATGGTTCCGATACCTATATTGTCGGCAGCACTTCAGTAATCTGGACGATTACCGATATTTATGGCAATACAAATTCTTGCACACAAATCATCACAGTGACGGATAACGAAGCTCCTGTAACAGTGTGTCAGGATATCACGATTCAGTTGGATGCCGGAACAAACAATGGTGACGGCACTGCCGGCATCACGACCGGTGACATTGATAATGGAACTACCGATAATTGCGGTATTGCCTCTTATGCATTGGATATCACCGATTTCGATTGTTCAAATGTCGGACCCAATACAGTTGTTCTTACAGTAACTGACATTTATGGTAATGCTGCTACCTGCAGCGCGACAGTAACGGTAGAAGACAACATTGCACCGATAGCTTTATGTCAGGATGTAACGATACAGTTGAGTTCAGCGACCAACGCTGGCGCAGCGGGCATCACCACCGGAGATATTGACAATGGTTCAAGCGACAATTGCGGCATCGCAAGCTTGGCGTTGAGCCAGACGGACTTTGATTGTTCAGAAGTTGGAGCAAACACGGTGGTATTGACGGTAACCGATGTAAACGGAAACGTCTCTACCTGTAGCGCAACAGTAACGGTAGAAGACAACATTGCACCGATAGCTTTATGCCAGGATGTAACGATACAGTTGAGTTCAGCGACCAACGCTGGCGCAGCGAGCATCACCACGGGAGACATTGACAATGGTTCAAGCGACAATTGCGGTATCGCGAGCTTGGCGCTGAGCCAGACGGACTTTGATTGTTCAGAAGTAGGAGCCAACACGGTAGTATTGACGGTAACCGATGTAAACGGAAACGTCTCTACCTGCAGCGCGACCGTAACGGTTGAAGATAATGTAGCTCCCGTAGCATTGTGTCAGGATATTACCATCAACCTGCCTTTGACAGGTTCAGTTGGAATCGTACCCGGTGATATTGATGCAGGCAGCAGCGATAACTGCGGAGTAGCATCGCTGTCTGTTTCACCCAACACCTTCCTCTGCACAGATCAAGGCGCCAATACGGTGGTATTGACCGTGACGGACGTGAATGGTAATGTCTCCACTTGCAGCGCAACGATCACCGTGACCACAGACCCATTAGTGATTACAGAACTTTCCAGCCCTGTTTATCAGTGTGGTTATAATGTAACCTGTAACGGTGCAAGCAACGGTTCAGTTGAGTTGGAAGTAATCGGTGGATGTCTGCCATACACTTACAACTGGTCAAACGGAGCGACAACGGAAGATTTAAGCGGAATCCAGTCAGGAACGTATGAAGTAACTGTTACCGATGCCAATGGCGACCAAATCACCGGCAGCATCACCTTAACACAGCCTGATGCATTAACAGTTTCCTTCACCAAATCCTTGTACGCATGTGGCTACAATGTCAGTTGCAATGGTGCGAATGATGGCGCGATTGAACTGACGGTTACAGGCGGATGCGCTCCTTACACAATTACCTGGTTGGCGCTTGGAGGCGGTTCAGGAGTCGTTCCTGGCGCGTCCAGTCAAAGCGCTTTGACGGCTGGTACTTACAGGGCAACGATTGTGGATGCCAACGGATGTATCGTGGCAACGCCTTTCATCCCGATGACGCAGCCTACGCTATTGACGATTACCTCGCTCACGGCTGCCAACTACATTGGTGGTAATAATATCAGTTGTGCAAATTCATGTGACGGCTCAATTGACCTTGAAGTGAGTGGCAGCGCGTCCTGTGTGGCTTACACCTATAATTGGACTGGTCCGAATGGATTTACAGCAAGTTCTGAAGATTTGACCAATGTGTGTGCCGGTACTTATAATGTTACAATTACTGATGCAAACGGATGTTTCACAACCGGTTCAATCACGCTTACTGAGCCCGATGAACTGTTAACGGGTGTTTGTGCAAATCAAACTGTAGTCTTTGGATACTATCCTGAAAACGTAGCACAGATTACCACAAATGTATCCGGTGGAACCGGTCCTTATACGATGGTATGGAACACCGGAGAGACCTCTTCAAGCATACAGGTTGCCCCAACGGCTACTACGACCTATACCGTAACAGTGACTGACGATAATGGATGTGTAGCGGTAGGAACGCATGTGATTACTGTAGTAGATGTGCGTTGCAGCGGTGACCGCGTGCAGATGTGCGATGACAAGAATAAGAACCAGTGCGTGAAACAAAGCGATGTGTCTAACAAGTTGGCGCAAGGCTGGTCAATCGGCAACTGTGGCTCTAACCTTGACCTCAGCAGTGCAGATTGCGGAGAACCCGTCATCCCCAACAACCCATGCGCCCTTTGTCATCCGAGTGGATTAATCAGGCTGATGCTGGTGAAATACACCGGACCCAGCGGAGCAACCGTCAATGCAAGGAATCATCCTCAGCAAAGCATCTTCCAGACCTTCACCAATGTGCAGAATGGACAGGAACTCATTATCAATGGCAACCTGAATAATGGTAACAAATTGAGTTACTGGACCTATCTCGAAGTAGTTGGTTCCGGAAGTCCTTACGCGTCAGTACCGACAGATTGCGCGAACGGCAATGGCGCTGACATCCTGGATAATGTCTATGGTGATTTCAAGGTGCTCGGTCTGACCGACCACAAGGATAATGTTTGTAACATGCCCGAACCTTGTCAGTTGAAGAAAGGTTTCTTCTACCTCGGCTTGATTTACAACGGACCGGCAAATGCTACGGTGAATGTGTATGAAAAGAACAATAACCAGGACTTATTCCAAACCTTCACCAACCTACAGCCCGGAGACACGATGATTGTTCGTGCAGACCTGATGAATAAATCGAAATTGGGATCCAATACTTACTTTGAATTGGTAGGCAGCGGACAGCCGAATACGGTCATCCACACTTCCGGTTCACAGTATAACATGGGTGTTGAATATGGACATTACACGGTGTTCGGATGGATAGACGGAGAAGGCAGCACTTGTAACCTGGATGCGCCTCCGGCATGTCCTTGTAACGGCAGCATCACCGAGTTGAGATTTGACTTCGATCGCTTCGACAGTTTGAGCATCACCAATGCCACCTTGGTATTCTGGGCAGACCCGTTGCATACGGTGCATATCGCTACCTTCACCAATGTGAATGCAGGTGATTTGCTGACAGTATCATCAGCCGGATTGCCGGGCGGAGTGTTCCCGCAGGCAAGCATCTATGCGCAGGTGGTAGGCGTAGCGAGACCGGATATCAAGATTCCGGTGGATTGCGCGTCCGCGGAAGACATCCTGGGCGAGTTCTTCAGAGAGTTGTTTGTGCTGGGCTGGAAGGATGAAGACGGCAGCGTGTGCGACAACAGTTGCGACAAACCGGGCAGAACCCTGATGTGTCATAAGCCGCTTGGCAAAAATCCGCATACGCACTGCGTGAAAAACAAGGACGTGGCGAAGAAAGCCGCTAAACACGACTGGTTAATCGGACCTTGCCCGGACAGCGCGAAGGACGGCTTGTTTGACGAGTACGAGGACATCTTCAGCCTGACCGCGTTCCCCAACCCGTTCAGCGAAACGGCTACGATTCAGTTCCGCCTGAACAGCGAAGAAAGAATCACGCTGACCGTTTACAACATGGCAGGTCAGGAAATCGTGAGACTCTATGACGCGGTCGCGGAAGCAGGTCAGTTGTACAGCGTGGAATTCAACGCGGATAACCGTCCCGATGGCATGTACTTCTACCGCCTCGTTACAGAGTCCGGTGATGTACACATCCGGAAACTGATTCTGGCGAAGAATTAAGCGTTCTTTAAATTAAAAATGAATGAAAAAAGTCCTCCGGAATGAACTTTCCGGGGGACTTTTTTGCTTTTAACTTATTTAATTACCTTTTTAAATTCGTTATTGGATAACCTTTTGCAAGTCGGATTTATAAATTTCTTTTTTCTATTTCTTTAAAAAGAAATGAAAATGAAGGCTGAAAATAACCTTAAATAATTTCCGGATATTTCATAAGTTTTGGTCTTGTAAAGTTGTATTTTCCAAAATCGTTTGCTTTTTATGCTTTAAATAGTTAAATTAGCTTTTGAATATTAACTAAAAGAGGATGTGCATGAAAAAAATCTACTCACTTTCATTGATTGCTTTTACCTGCCTTTCTTCCATTGCGTTACAAGCTCAGAATGTCGGCATCGGTACCAATAATCCGCAGGAAAAATTAGAGGTGGTTGGCGCGATTAAAATTGGAAACACTTCCAATGATTTTATCGGAACCATTCGTTACAATGACCTGCTTGACCGTTTTGAAGGCAGAGTAGATACCGGCTGGTCTCCCTTTTCAGGAGGCAGCGGACAGGATGATGACTGGGTGATTATTGTTAATGACATGCACTCGGGTGTCAGCGGAAATGTCGGGATTGGCACTACGGTTCCGCTCACGAAATTGCATGTAAAAGGTTCAGGAAACATCGCCATCCGGGCTGAAACCGCAAGTGAAGATTACCCTGCATTAGATGTGTTTAATACCAATGGAATCTCAATCCGTGCGGTAAGCAAACATGATTCATTGCCGGCTGTGGAAATTTTGAATCAAGATTCCTTAGGTTATGCTTTAGTTGTCATCAATGAATCTGCTATTGCAGATACCGTGAATAATGAATTGGTATTTCGGGAAGGAGGAAATGCAGCGAAGTTTATTGGAGACCTGAGTATTCTTGGAGCAATAAGAAATACTGATAGTCTGCTGTATGGCGGCTCCATCGCTATCAATGACGGCTTAACGGTTGGGGATATTTCAGGAGCAAATTGCATCACTGTTAATCCAGAGACATTTAACTTCCAAAATACGATGGGTTTTGACCCTAATACGATTAGAATACTCATTAAAGATGACCCTAACCCTCATAAGTATGACAATATCGTAGATGCAGATACAGGTGATTGCAGAAAAATTACAAATTTATATTATGAAGTAGTCATTTGGGAGCAATCGGTTACCCCAACGCAGTATCCGATAGTGGTTGGCGTTTATGTGAGGGATTTATATGTTGGAGGCATTAATGTACCGAATGGTGATGTTTATACATATCCTCCATCACCCTTTCCAAGTAACTTAGATACTTGTATTGCCGGAGATGGCGGATTTTATTCTACCTGGTTTTTTAACAGCAACCTGTGGAATGGAACAGACCCTGATAATGTAAATTTTTATGTTCATTGCATCAATCAGGACCCCTCCAATGATACCGATATCTGGTATTCTTATAATGGCAATATTTACTATTCATGGGGTGACAGTTCAAACAGTCCGCTCTACGCGGCTTATGGTGAAGTACGCGCATCCGGTAAGTTATATGCTAACTCTTTGAGTGAGTACGGTGATGTGGCGGAGTTTTTTGCCATTGAAGATAAATTCAGAAAACCGGAAGCCGGAGATATTGTTTCTATTTCCACCAACAGGGAACAGTCCTTTGTCTTAACCTCCAAAGCGAATGACCCGCTGATTGCAGGTGTTATTTCAGAGAATCCTTCTGTTTTTCTCAACGACCCTTCACAGGGCGAGGCGGTCGCCTTAACCGGTCGGGTGAAAGCAAAAGTAAATCTTGAAGGCGGCTCTATTAAATCAGGCGACCCGATTACCTCTTCTACAGTAACAGGAGTTGGCATGAAAGCGAAATCAGGTACCATCATCGGCTACGCGATGGAAGCGTTTGACGGCTCAAGAACTGATGAAGGAAAAATCTGGATTCTGCTGGCGCGTTCTGAAATCAATGACCTGCCGAAACAAATCAAAGTCGTTCAGGGCAATCCTCAACAAGTAGGCGGAGTATTGATTACCGGCTCACAAAAAGTAAAAGCGGATGAATCAACAGTGTTTATCGCTTGGGATAAACAAACCCGCCAGAATATGCCGGAAGATGTGGAGTTTGATGATTTGGTGATTGATTTAACGCCCTTTGGCGGAAAAGCGCAACTGATTGTTACAGAAGTCAGCAAAGACGGTTTCATGGTTGCCGTTGAATCACGCAGCGCCAACTTTAAAGGCTTTTATTACAAAGCGGATATTATATCTGCGGAGTTTCCAGAAGTTAGTTCTGTTGTTTCTTCAAATGCGCCCAATCAGCATGTTTATTCCAGCATAATTTCCGAAGGCGACCATCTTGCCAATGCCATGTCGGCTTATAAAATGATTCAGGAAATTACAGTTGAATTAGTGAAATTGACCGGCAAAGATTTAAAAAACACGCCCACCGGCAACATTCAGAAAATCAAAAAATTCAAAGAAGATGTTGCTAACAGTTGGATGAATGCCAATCCGGAGCTTTACAACGAAATGGTGAAAATGCAGTATCTCTTTTCATCTGCCGCCAACAGCGACCCGTCCGTGATGCGCAAGATGAGCGAAATGTCGCGATAAGCATTCAAACCGTTTAACAATTTTGCCTTCAGGAAAAAAGCCGCTATTGTCTGGAAATTTCAAATCACAAAAAGCAAATCACAAATAAATTCCAATAACAAAAAAAAGAAAACTTCAAATCAACATAACAGTGTGTCTGAATTGTTCGTGTTTGATTTTTTAGAATTTGAGTTTTATTTGTTTTTTTGTGAATTGTTTTTTGGCGCTTAAAAAATAACAACTTGTTAGTTAATTTTTAGAACTGCACATTAACAAAGTTTTATTCCCCCTTCACTTCCCTTTTTAATAGTTTTGCCGGTAACCCAAAACTATTTTCCCATGTCAAAATATGATGTTACGATTATCGGCTCAGGACCGGGCGGCTATGTAGCAGCGATTCGTTGCGCGCAATTAGGCTTGAAAACTGCTATTATTGAGCGTTACGAAACTTTAGGCGGCACTTGCCTGAATGTCGGTTGCATTCCCTCAAAAGCATTGCTTGATTCCACAGAGCATGTCCACGCGGCTCAGGACAAGTTCAAAGAGCATGGTATTGAGTTGTCAGGAATTAAAGTGAACATGGAACAAATGATTAAACGAAAAGCGGAGGTTGTGAAACATACCACCGATGGTGTCGCTTATCTGATGAAGAAAAACAAAGTGGATGTTTATTCAGGACACGGCTCTTTTAAGTCTAAAAATATTATTTCCGTGAAGGGTAAGAATGGGAAATCCACAGAAATAGAAACAGACAAGAGTATCATCGCCACAGGCTCAAAACCTTCTACACTGCCCGGCATCACGATTGATAAAAAAAGAATCATCACCTCCACGGAGGCGCTTGAAATCACCAAAATCCCGAAAACGATGGTTATCATCGGAGGGGGAATTATCGGGGTGGAATTGGGTTCTGTTTATGCGCGTCTGGGCACGAAAGTACAGATTGTGGAATACGCGGACAGCATCATTGGAACAATGGATAAAGAGTTGGGAAAAGAGTTGTTGAAAAGCATGAAAAAATTAGGCGTGGAATTTTTCCTGAGTCACCAGGTGACCGGAGCAACAGCGAAAGGAAATAGTGTCACGGTAATTGCCAAAGATAAAAAAGGTGAAACAGTGGAGTTTAAAGGAGAATATTGTTTAGTGTGTGTAGGAAGAAAACCTTACACTGAAAATCTCGGATTGGACAACATCGGGATTGAGCCGGATAAAAGAGGTAAGATTCCGGTGAATGAAAAGTTGGAAACAAAAGTTGCAGGAGTCTTTGCATTGGGAGATGTCATTGACGGACCGATGCTGGCGCATAAAGCAGAGGATGAAGGGGTTTATGTTGCGGAGGTGATAGCAGGTCAAAAACCGCATCTTAATTACCTCTTGATTCCAAGTGTAGCGTATACCTGGCCCGAAGTAGCGGGGGTTGGTTATTCTGAAGAGCAGTTGAAAGAAAAAGAAATCCCCTATAAAAAAGGCTCATTCCCGTTTAAGGCAAGCGGCAGGGCACGCGCAAGTATGGATACGGAGGGATTCATCAAAGTATTGGCTCACAAAGAAACAGATGAAATTCTTGGCGTGCAAATGATTGGACCGCGCGTTGCCGACATCATCGCAGAAGCGGTGGTGGCGATGGAATTCAGGGCATCAGCGGAAGATATCGGGCGCATGTGTCATGCGCATCCGACTTACACCGAAGCCTTCAAAGATGCCTGCCTCATCGCGAGTGATAACCGCCCGATTAATATTTAACAGTCAGAAATCACCTCATGAAACTTCCGTTGCATCTCATGCTTACCTTGTTGGTTCTGTTATGTCAGGAAACCAACGCGCAGACCCCCAACTCGCTGCTTTGGAAAATTGAAGCGCCTCATTTAATCAAGCCTTCATTTCTTTATGGAACCATGCACTCGCGTGACAGGCGCGCGCATGAATACGGAGATTCCGTGCTGGTGAAACTGAAAGAATGTGACGCGCTCGCTCTGGAAATTCTGACTTCCGACATGACGGATGACCCTTTTGCTTTAATGGGATTAATCATGATGCAGGATACCACATTAGAGATGCTGTTGAGTGATGAAGATTACCAGTTAGTCAAAGAAAAGGCGGAAGAACAACTCGGCATGTACGCGTTGTTCGTGGACAAACTCATGCCGGTTTTTACCTCGTCATTATTTACTGAAACCGGCATGAATCAGGATAAATCTTACACAGTAGATGAGTTTCTGGAAAAATCCGCCATGAAAGAAGGCTTGAAAACCATCGGTATTGAAACGGTGGATGAGCAACTGACAGCGTTAAAAGCTATCAGCCTTTACGACCAGGCAAAAATTTTGATGGACCAGATACACTCTATGCATGATGAAGATCAGGTGCTGGACAAACTGATGGACTACTACCGGTTACAAAATCTTGATGGAATGCTGGAAGTATATCAAAATGAAGAGATTCCCGAGATGTTTGACAAAGCGCTGGTGGTGAAACGCAATCATGTGATGGCACAAAGAATTGACAGTCTAATCAGCATGCAGCCGACTTTTAATGCAGTTGGCGCGTTGCACTTAGTAGGAGAGGAGGGCATCCTCAAATTATTATCCGCGAAAGGATATACCGTCAGCCCGGTGATGTCTTCATTTTCCGGAGCACAAAATCAGGAAATCCACTTGCCGGAAAAATGGATTTCGTTTACTTCCAAACAAGGAAAATTTTCAGCCTTGTTTCCCGAAAATCCGGACGAAACCAATCAAAATGCAGAAACCGTTTATGGTGATGCGGTCTTTTATATTGCCATGTATGAGGACAAGTTACAGGAAATCGCATTTACATCCACTTACACGATTGTCAGCAAAGCGCAATTAAAAGCCGAAGGAAAAAATTTCTACACACTCAGTTCCAACAGAATCAGCGAACTCAATGGATGGGAACTGATTTCAAGGAACGAATTCAAACACCAAAACATGCCAGCGGTTGATTGCCTTTACAGAGTGGATGAATGGACGCATGTCCGCTACCAGATTATTTTATCAAAAAATAATTTGTATTTATTCGGTGTCAGCGGTTCCCCGGAATTTGTGCTATCAGAGCCGGCAAACAAGTTCTATCAATCCATCAAATTGAATTGACCAATTACTTTATTTTAAAAGCAGGATATTTTGTTTGTAAAAAATAATTTTAAGATTCCCGGATTTGTATTTTCAATCTTGATTTTTTATTTTTTATCCATGATTTCATCCTGCAATCAAAACAGGATGGGGGAGTTTACGGAAGAAGAATTATCCTGGCTCGTTTATCAGAATCATGACACGCTCAGGTTTAAAGATGAGTTTGGAAATCAACACCGGCTGATTGTAGATTACCGCAATGATTTTTCCCAGTTAAAAAATTATTATCCCATTGAAGCGGAAATTGAAATTTTCAATCCGGACGATAACGAGCGTTTCAGAATTTATTTATTGAAAGACGCATCTTCTTTCAAACGATTTCTGAGGATGGCGGATGTCTATCGTCCGCTGGATTTAATACAACCGCTCGATTCAATGCGGATTGGCAATCGCTTCTATCACAATGTTTACGTGTTCACTGAAGATACGGCAAGCATTCAATCGGATGTGTGGCGCGTGTATTTTAATAAAAAACATGGCATCCTGCGCTATGACAAGCGGGGTGATATATCCTATCAATTAATTCCGGCAAAAAAATAATTTTTCATTTGTGAAAAAAATTCTGCTCACGGGCGCAAGCGGTTTGTTAGGTCAGGAAATCTGCCGGTTAGGGGCAACGATTCTCAAGATTGAAGGAATTAGTTTTTCCAACACTCCTGAAATTCCCGGAATTTCTTTCAGCAATGTTGACCTGACGAATGAATCACGGCTCTCGGATTTGTTTAAAAAAATTCAACCACAGGGTGTCATTCATACGGCAGCCATCTCAAATGCAAATTATTGTCAGCAGCATCCAACGGAAAGCTACAAGCTCAATGTCACTGTTTCAAAATGGATTGCCCGGTATTGTGCCGAAAATCGGTTGCCGTTGGTTTTCACTTCTTCCGATTTGGTGTATGACGGAAAAAAAGGCGGTTATACCGAAGAAGATGCTGTGAATCCCGTCAGCGTTTATGGCGAACAAAAATCGGAAGCGGAACGAGCTGTTACAGCAATTTATCCGCAAGCCGCGATTTGCCGATTACCATTATTAATCGGCTGGTGGAAGGATGCGACAAGGGGACATCTCAGGGCTTTTGTTGAAAGCGCGAAAACGGGAGGAACAATTAAATTATTCACCGATGAATGGAGAAGTCCGTTAGCTGTTGATTCGGCAGCCGCGGGAATCATCTTCGCGTTGGAAAATTTGAGCGGTATCTATCATCTGGGAGGCGCGGAAAGACTTTCACGCTTTGAGTTAGGGCAGAAAATTGTCAAAACATTTGAACTACAGGAAACGCTGATTTCGGCAACCCGTCAGTCGGATGTGCCGATGTTCGCTCCCCGTCCGCGCGATGTTTCCCTGAACAGTGGTAAAGCGTTTGCAAAAGGATTTCAGCCGGAAAAAATCGGGGAACAATTGCAAAAAATCAAACCGGAAATTCTACAAAATTCCGCTCCGTTTCATAAAGCCTGATTTGCAAATCATATTTTTTATCCAATCGCGCCCGGATGAGGTTGTAAATCACCACCGCGATATTTTCAGCAGTGGGATTCAGATTTGCGAATTCTTGCACATCAAGATTGAGATTGCGATGGTCAAATTTTTCAGAAACTTCTTCCTCGATGATGTCTTTCAGGATTTTCAAGTCAATCACATAGCCTGTTTCCGGGTCAATTTCACCGGTTACTTTCACAATTAAATCATAGTTGTGCCCGTGAAAATTCGGATTGTTGCACAGCCCGAAAATTTCCTGATTTTTTTCGAAGCTCCATTTTTTGTTATAAAGACGATGCGCGGCATTGAAGCGGGCTTTTCTGAAAACAGACATTTTCATCGGTTGCGATTTTGACAAAACAAATCTCGTAAATTCACGCTCATATTGCGGGGGTTGTTTTTTAATTGAAATTTTAGAGAATCAATAGTTCGTTACTTTTTACTGGAGTATTGAGAATACAAATCCAACAGATGCTTTTTAAAAATGTTTTAGGACAGTCAGAAATTAAAAGAAAACTGATAGACAGTGTTCAGCGGAATACTGTGAGCCATGCACAGCTTTTTTTAGGTTCGTTAGGACATGGCGGGTTGGCGCTGGCGCTGGCTTACAGTCAGTATCTGAATTGTGAAAATCCCGGCATGGATGACGCGTGCGCAATTTGTTCATCATGTGTGAAAGCGGCAAAACTGATTCATCCCGACATCCATTTTTCCTTTCCGTTTCCCCGCGTTGAAAAGCGGGAAAAGTGCGATGATTTTATTCATGACTGGCGGGCGGCTTTACTCGAAAATCCGTATCTCGATTTGTTTTCCTGGATGGCAAAATTTGAGTCGGAAAACAAACAGCCGCACATTCCGGTGAAAGAATGTCACGACATCATTCGCAAACTCAGCCTGAAAGCTTACGAGTCATCCTATAAAATCCTCATTCTTTGGCTGCCTGAATACTTAGGTAACAATGGCAACACGCTCTTAAAAATCATTGAAGAGCCGCCTGAAAAAACGGTATTTCTGCTGATAGGCGAAAGCCGGGACGCGGTTATCCCGACCATTCTTTCCCGCACACAGATATTGCATATCCCTCATATCGAATATGCCGTATTATCTGACGCGCTCAAAGAGCGATTTAATTTGCCGGACGAAGATGCCTTTAAACTTGCCATGCTCACCAATGGCGATTTCATTGAATCTGCGGGTCAGATTGAACGCTCCTATGAGCAATTAGCGGGGATGTTTTGTGATTGGATGGAAATTTGTCTGCCGTCAGATGCCAATCAAAACAGGGCGATTGCGCTGTATCAATGGATAGAAAAATTCGCCCCTATCGGCAGGGAAAATCAGAAAAGTTTTATGAAATACGCGCTGCACTTTCTCCGGGAATCATTATTGACGGGAGTGACGGGCAAATCTTCGCAAACATTGAATCAAACGGAAAACGCGCTTGCTCAGAAGCTGGCGGCTCTGCAGGATGAAGATTTAACGGATGAACTTTACCGGTTAATCAATGATGCGCATTATCACATTGAAAGAAACGCGAACCCCAAAATTCTGATGATGAGTTTGTCATTAAAAATTGCAGGTAAATTGAAAGTGAAAAACGCGGTCAGGAGATAGGGCTTCTTGGTTTATAAAAAATTATTGAAAGCCTGTAGGTGTAAAACAAATTAAACTATTTTTTTTGCGTGAGGGTCACCCTGAGCGGAGTCGAAGGGGAGCGATTGCCACCCCGCATGGTTTCCCGATTCTCGGGACTCACCATGACCACGCATGTGCAATTTGTCTTCCCCCTTTGATTTTTACCAATATTTTCCCATAAGCCGGAATAAAGTAATTTTATCAACTCTCAGGAATATTTTTTCCATGAATAATCGGAATTGAATGATATGAGTTGCAACGGATGCTCCACGAATTCAGGTTTGCCTAAAGGATGTCGTAACAACGGACATTGCCAGACCGGCACCTGTAACAAAATGAACACTTTCGATTGGCTGGCGGAGATGCCGATTGCCTTCGGAATGGATGATTACAGGCTGTTTGAAGTCAGTTTCAAGAACGGCAGCCGCAAAGGATTTTTTAAAAATGAACAAAACATTGTCGTTGAAACCGGTGACATTGTTGTTGTGGAATCTTCAATGGGTTGTGATGTGGGTGAAGTGACTTTGTCAGGCGAATTGGTGAAAATGCAGATGCGGAAGAAAAAAGTGAAGGAAAAATCCGCTGATATAAAAAATATTCTCGGCAGGGCAAGCGAAAAGGATATTGAAAACCTGAAATCAGCGCGGGAAATGGAACACCAGATGATGGTGCGCGCACGCGCCATCGCGCGGAGCATGAAAATCAACATGAAAATCGGGGATGTGGAAATGCAGGCGGATAAAAAGAAACTGACTATTTATTACACCGCTGACCAAAGAGTTGATTTCCGTGAACTCATCAAAGTGTTCGCCCGCGAATTCAAGTCAAAAATTGAAATGAAACAAATCGGGGCGCGCCAGGAAGCCGGATTAATCGGGGGCATTGGTGACTGTGGACGCGAATTGTGTTGCTCCACCTGGCTCACAGATTTCAAATCCGTTTCCACCACAGCCGCCCGTTATCAAAATTTGTCTATCAATCTTGAAAAACTTTCCGGTCAGTGCGGCAGGCTCAAATGCTGTCTGAATTATGAACTGGATGTGTATATCGAAGCGCTGGAAGAATTTCCTAAAAACGCGGACAGGCTTGAAACCGAAAAAGGTGTCGCGTTTCTTCAAAAAACCGATATTTTGAAACGATTGATGTTTTATACTTTTAAAGAAGACTCGAAATTTTACCCGGTGCCGGTTGAAAAAGTGAAGGAAATTCAGGCGCAGAACGCGGAAGGAAAAAAACCGGAAGATTTGGGATATCTCATCCACAAAACGGAGGAAGAAGAAGTGGAAGAACAGGCCGACCTGGTTGGACAAATTTCTTTAGAGTCATTAGAAAAAGCCGCCCGCAAAAAACAAAAAGGAAAATCGCGCGGACGCAGGCAGGGTGACAACCGTGGCGGTGAAAACAGGGGAGGAGCACCCGAGAAAAGAGAGTTTAAAGAAAATCGCGGAAGCCGTGACAGCGGAGGCGGAAAAAATAAAGGGGGCGGAAATCGTCCGCCTCGCGGCAACCGTCCCGGCAACCGGGGCGACAGAGGCGGACAAGGCACGCAGGGACCAAAATAATCTATGCAATGATGCTACGCATTCGATGCTTTCTCATTTTCTTCATCTCTACGCTTTTCGTGGCTTGTGATACCGAGAGAGTTTTTGAAAAAAATGAGAATATACCGAATAAGAGCTGGGACTTAAATCATCAACCGGAATTCAATGTTACCATCACGGACACTTCCGCGCTTTATAAGGTGTATGTGAATGTGCGTCATTCCGTTTTTTATGTAAACAGTAATTTGTGGTTGAACATTACCACCACTTTTCCGGATGGAAATAAAATTGAAAAACGTGTTGAACTGACGCTGGCGGACAGCAAAGGCAAATGGTATGGCAGTTGTCTCGGAGATATTTGCGACATCCGGGTTCAGATTCAGGAAAAAGCGTATTTCGAAAAGCCGGGTGAATATATCTTCAAATTTGAACAACTCATGCGCACTGAAAAACTGAATGATGTGTTGAGCGTAGGGTTGAGGTTGGAAAAAGCAGGATTGAAAGGAGAAATTTCAAGATAAATTTCGGGTTCCATTTCCCATATTGTATTAGATATTTCAGTTTCGTGAAATTCCCTGAATTTCCGAATCTCCGTGAAAAAAACCTTAATTTTTAAGTCTGAAATAATTACTGAAAAGTGGATTACATCGTTTTAGCCATCCCTGTTTTTTTTCTGCTCATCGGTTTAGAATTATGGATTGACCGGAAGAAAGGAACCCGTTACTATCGTTTTAATGATGCCATCACCAACCTCAGTTGCGGCATTGGCTCACAAGTGATGGGAATTTTCCTGAAAATCTTTACCGTTGGAGCTTACGCCTGGATTTATCATCATTATTCGCCTTTGAAAGAACAAATTCCGGTCACCTGGTGGAGTATTTTGCTACTGTTTATCGGGGTGGATTTTTTCTATTACTGGTTTCACCGACTGGCGCATGAAATCGCGGTGATGTGGGGCAGTCATGTGGTGCATCATCAAAGCGAAGAATATAACCTGACGGTCGCTTTGCGACAGGCGTGGGTGCAAGGCGCTTTTTCCTGGGTGTTTTACCTGCCGCTCGCGTTCATTGGTTTTGACCCGGTGATGTTCGTTTCCATCGCGTCCTTTCAAACACTCTATCAATTTTGGATTCATACGAAAGCTATTGATCAGCTGCATCCGGCTTTCGAATATATATTCAATACCCCTTCGCATCACAGAGTACATCATGGCGTCAATCCAAAATATATTGACCGCAATCATGGCGGCACACTCATTATCTTCGACCGTATGTTCGGCACTTTTCAAAAAGAAGAAGAAGAAGTGGTTTACGGTATCACCAAACAAGTGAATAGCTGGAATCCGCTGTGGGTGAATTTTGAATATTGGATTGATTTGTTCAAAAGCGCTTTCAAAGCAAAAAAATGGTCGGATAAAATAAAAATCCTTGTGAAGGAACCCGGTTGGTATCCCGATGAGTTAGGTGGTGTTCAAAAGCCGAAGGAAGTTTCAACGGCTACTTTCCATAAATATGACGCGCAGGCACCGGAAGAGGTGAATAAGTATGTGTTCTTTCATTATGTTATCATCTTATTGGGAACCACTTTCTTTTTACTAAAAGCATCGGAATTGGAAATTTGGCTCAATGCAGGATTAGCCGGTATTGTAGTGCTTTCAATCGTCAGCCTGGGGGGTATGTTTGAAAGAAAAAGCTGGGTACCCGTTGTGGAGTCATTGAGACTAATCATGATTTCAGCGGCACTGATTTATTTTTTCCGCGGACAGGAAGTTTTGTTTTATGTGGCAATCTCCGCTACTGTATTATTTGCAGGCAGCCTTGCCTGGATGTACCGGCATCGCAGCTTTATCATCGCATCATAATTTTTACTGAAATTCAACTCTGCCTGTCTTCTTATCGCTATCATTGCGTTTAATTTGAAGTTTTCCTTCTCTGAGATTTGATATGCAAAAACCATTAAAAATCATTTCTTCCGAACCTGTTCCGGTTCATGATTATCTAAAAGATTTATGGAATAAAAGGCATGTTTTCAGCGCGCTTTACACCCGTGACTTAAAACAACATTATGTTCAAACGAGGCTGGGTATTTTGATTGTTCTTGTCAAGCCCGCGATTGTAACCCTCATATTTACCATTCTTTTTTCTTTCCTCATCAAAATACCCTCAGAAGGTTATCCGTATTCCATCTTCGCGCTTTCCGGATTATTAAGCTGGAATTTATTTTCTATCATCCTCAACATGGGCAGCAGCAGTGTGGAGGCGAATATTTCGTTAGCCCGCAAGATGAGTATCCCATTGCTGACTTTTCCCCTGCTGACAGCAGCGAACGCCCTTACAGAGTGGGTGATATCATTTGTGCTTTTGATATTGCTGATGATCTTTTTTGCTTACATACCACCCGCAAAAATCCTGCTGATACCGGTAGCGCTGTTTTTCAATATCCTGCTGGGTTTAGGCGTTGCGCTCTGGCTCAACACGATGAGTATCCGCTATCGGGATTTCCGGCATATTATTCCATACCTTGTCAGCTTTGGCATTTGGGTGACGCCTGTTTTTTTTCCCGTAACCATCGTCCCGCAGGAATATTTGTGGCTGGTCAACATCAATCCGGTGACCGGCATTCTCAATTTATTTCGTGTTTTTATTTTAAATGAGGCTTTCAATGCACCCGCTGTGCTGTGGTCTATCGTTTTTTCAGTTTCGATAGCGCTCTCCGGTTTTTATTTTTTCATCCGGAAAGAAAGTGATATGATTGATTATTTATGATTTGCGTCATCGTCAATTAATGACCTGAATCACTGAAAGACTTGCGATTTGGGCTTAATTTCACATAAATTACAATGATGAGAAGAGTTTTGAACGATAAAAATCTGAACCGTCAGTTTGTGAAAGACGGGTATGTCTGTGTTCCGTTTATTTCACAAAAAGAAGTGGAGGAGTTGAAACAAATGTTTTTTGACACCCTGCCGGAGAGTGGTGGACAAATCACAGCGGGCGAAACGGGTGTTGAGAATAGTCGTATGGTGACTTATGATTTTACTTTCATTGACAAAAATCCGGAATACAAGCAGAAAGTTTTTGACATCATCACAAATTACTTCAAGCCGCAGATGGACAAGTTGTTAGTCGATTACCGTCCGATAATCGCTAATTATATCCGAAAGAAAACCGATAATGGTGAAGTGCCGTTGCATCAGAACTGGGCGTTTGCCGATGAAAGGAAATGCAACACGGTTTCAATATGGTGTCCGTTGGTGGATGGAAATGTAGAAAACGGCACCTTGCAAGTTGTGCCGGGCAGCCACAAACGGTTTGGAGAAATTCGCGGACCCATGATACCGTGGGAATTAGACAACATCAAGCAGGAAATTATTGAAAAACACTTGGTGCCGCTTGAAACGAAAGCAGGCGACTGCGTGATTTTAGACGACAGCATCGTGCATTATTCAGCGATTAATAAAACCAACGACCTCCGGCTCGCCATTCAACTCATTTGCATTCCTTCGGAATTTCCTTCCATTCATTATCATATGGATAATTCCGTAAGTTCCGAGTTGGTGGATGTGCTCGAAGTGGATGTGGAATTTTACATGCAATTCAATCCGTGGAAAAAACCTGAGGGAGCAAAAAAACTCAGAACCATTCCTTACAAGCACCACGTTCTGAATGAACAGGAATTTGTC
>JBGTCY010000156.1:0-32157 GCA_041748615.1 Chitinophagales bacterium | reverse complement strand
TCACTTCCGCGTGATGCAGTTTGAAAGGCAGCACTTTCATACCCAGCCCCAGCGCTGTTTTAGCGACCGTTTGCCCGATGCTGCCAAAGCCGATGATGCCTAATGTTTTTCCTTTCAGTTCGATTCCCTTTGAGTAAGATTTTTTTAATTCATTAAATTTTTCCGCGCCTTCCACGGGCATTTTGCGATTGGAATCATAGAGAAAACGGGAGATATTAAAGAGATGCGCGAACACCAATTCAGCCACCGATTGAGCGGAAACTCCGGGAGTGGTCATCACCGCGATATTTTTTGATTTGGCGTAATCCACATCTAAATTATCAGTGCCCGAACCGGCTCTGACAATCAGTTTGAGATTGGGACTTGTATCAATTTCGCGGCTGGTAATGCGGGTTGCGCTTCTGACAACCACTGCCTGATATTCATTCAGCCGTTCTTTTAAATTTTCCTGAGGAATTTTTTTTAAATCCACCTCAAAACCCGCTGCGGTGAGTTGTTCAATCCCTTCTTTTTCCAAGCCGTCATTTGCCAATACTTTTAACATCCGTTTCAGGTTTTATTTAAAATCAATCCTGTTCCAACGCTTTTTTCTTGAGCGGGTTGGCGGTGAATTCATCATAATCAGTCCGCTTGTGATAGAGTTCAACCGCCAGCAACACCGCTTCGCGGAAGGACTCGTGGCTGGCTTTGTCTTTGCCCGCGAGGTCATAAGCGGTTCCGTGGTCGGGCGAAGTGCGGATAATCGGCAAACCCGCGGTGTAGTTGACACCAGTCTCAAATGAAATTGCTTTGAAAGCTACCAATCCCTGGTCATGATACATGGCAAGCACCGCGTCAAATTTTTTGTAGTGTCCTGATCCAATCAGTCCGTCAGCGGGGTAAGGTCCGAAAGCGAGTATTCCGTTTTCCTGCGCTTTGGTAATCGTGGGGATAATGACTTCTTTTTCTTCTTTGCCAATCGCACCCTGGTCTCCCGCGTGAGGATTCAGTCCCAATACCGCGATTTTCGGTCCGGTGATGCCGAAGTCCCGTTGCAGACTTGCATTGAGCATTTCTAATTTCGCATAGATTTTTTTGCCATTCGCCTGTTCCGCGACTTCGCGGAGCGGAATGTGTTCAGTGACCAACCCGACCCGCAACCGCTCGCTCACCAAGAGCATCAGTGATTCGCTCAATCCGAATTTTTGTGTGATGTAGCCGGTATGCCCGGTGAATTCTTTGTCTTTGGTTTTTATCAGGCTTTTGTTGAGCGGGGCTGTTACCAACACGTCAATTTTTTTTGCCTGTAAATCTTTCAATGCTTCATTCAACGCGAGCAAAGCGCATTCACCCGCTTTTTGCGATGGCTGTCCGAGATTGATAATCACATCATCTTCCCAGCAGTTGAGGATATTAATCGTTTTTGGCAACGCGCTGCCAAGCTCCGAGATATGCTGATAATTGACTTTTTCAATGCTGGGCAAATATTTTTTATGATACGCCACCACTTTAGAATTACCATAAACAACGGGCGTGCAGAAGTCAAACATCATCGGCTCGCTGAATGTCTTTAGAATGACTTCAATGCCGATGCCATTGAAATCTCCCGCTGAAATGCCGACTATAACTTTTTTTTTGGAAGACATCAGATTGCTTTGTTTTTGAAAAAATCAAACAGCAGCCGAACGCCAATGCCGGTCGCGTTTTTGGGTTTATAAAATTCAGGCTTGTCAATGTAGGCAGGTCCTGCAATATCCAAATGCAGCCACGGATAGTCCGTGAAGCGTTTCAGGAACATCCCGGCAGTGATTGCGCCCGCGACAGCTCCACCGATGTTTTTCATGTCGGCAATATCCGATTTGATGTAGTTGTCATATTCATCCCACAACGGAAATTCAACCAATCGTTCATAAACATCATTGCCGCTGGTTTCGAGATTTTTTTTCACGCTTTCATCAGCGGTGCCCATGTAAACAATCCCTTCTGAACCGATAGCGGCTGCCGCTGAACCGGTCAGCGTGGCAAGGTCAATCACCAATTCGGGTTTGTATTTTTTAGCATAACTCAGCGCGTCCGCCAGAATCAATCTGCCTTCCGCGTCCGTGTTTAAAACTTCCACTGTATTACCGCTGTGCATGGTCAAAACATCTCCCGGCACATAGGCATTGCCACCCGGTCGGTTTTCGGTGGCGGGAATCAGCCCCACCACATGCACCGCCAATTTAGCCTGAGCTATCGCGTGCAAAGCGCCTGCTACCGCGGCAGCGCCTGCCATGTCACATTTCATTTTATCCATCGAGTTGGGAGTCGGTTTCAGACTCAATCCGCCCGCGTCATACACCACGCCTTTTCCAACCAATACAAATGGTTTTTTATTCTTAGCGTTTTTAGGTTTCCATTCTAAAATATTAAATGTGGGCGGGTTGGGGCTTCCAAGATTGACGCCCAATAATCCTCCCATTTTCAGCGCTTTGATTTTTGATTTGTTAAAAACCTCCACCCGGAAACCGGATTTTTTCCCCAATGATTTTATCTGCTGACTGAGTTGTTCGGCAGTGAGATAGGAGAGTGGTTCGTTCACCAAATCACGGGCAGCGAAAGTCGCTTCTGCAATGATTTCTGTTTCTTTTAACGCGTTTTTATCCGCATCCTTTTCAAGAACTTCAATGGTTTTTAAAGCATTCACTCCGTTTTTTTCTCCGGTACGGTATTTCAAAAACTGGTAATTGCTCAGCAGGAATCCTTCCACCGTGTCGGTCACATTCCCGCTGTTGCCCGTCAGGTCTGCGATAGCGAGGGTTTCAATTTTCTGTTGATTGCAAAGATTCGCGATGCCGGAAGCTTCCCTTCTCCATTGTTCCGAGATTTTATAGGGAGCGTCTTCTTTTTTCGGTTCGTTGAAAACAATGAATTGAAAAACACCTGAATGATTAAATAAAAGAGGTTTCTGTTTTTGTTCAATCGCTTGCTTCACATAAGTGAGTTGTTCTTTCGTGAATCCCGCTTGTTCTAATTGTGTTACTTTGTCGAACAGAAAGAGTTGATGGACTCCCGGGTTGATTTTTTTTATTAGTTTAATTTTTGTGATGAACATTTTTTTGAATGAATTTTCAGAGGAGGGTTTAATAAAAAGTTAATATAAAATGAAGCGCCAAAGTTACAGATTAAATCGTAAAAACGATTTTGAAGCGGGGAAGGAGATGGGCGGGCGTTACAAGGCGAAAAAGCGATTCGGGCAGCATTTTCTCAAAGATGAAAATATCGCGCGGCAGATTGTGAACAGCCTTGAAATTGACGATGCAACGGATTTCGTAGTGGAAATCGGTCCGGGACAAGGAGTGCTCTCAAAGTATTTGATAGAGCGGTTTAGTGAACGCTTTCATGCCATTGAAATAGACCGCGATTTGTTTCAGCTTTTGCTGAAGCGTTACCCGTCACTCTCTGGCAGGTTGCATCTTGAAGATTTTTTACAAGCCGATTTGAAAAAATTATTTCCCGGAAAAATCGCACTCATCGGAAACTTTCCCTACAACATTTCCACGCAGATTATTTTCCGCATCATGGATTATCATGAACAGGTGCAAATGATGGTGGGCATGTTTCAGAAAGAAGTAGCGATGAGGATAGTCGCCAATGAGGGTAGCAAAGACTACGGCATCATCAGCGTGTTATTGCCGGTGCGGTATAAGCGGGAATATTTGTTTGAACTTCCTCCCGATGCGTTCAGTCCTCCGCCTAAAGTACATTCGGCAGTCATCCGGCTCAGGCGCAATGAATTGGTATCGCCCGGTTTTGATGAAGTTCTGTTCAAACAAATCGTGAAGGCGGCATTTAATCAGCGTAGAAAAATGCTACGCAACAGCCTTTCGGAATTTTTTGAACCTGAGACTTTAAATGAAAAGATTTTTGAAAAACGCCCCGAACAGTTGAGCAAAGAAGATTTTATTTTGCTGACGAAAAGAAAATTTATTTCATCCAACCGCCTATGAATATCCTTATCACGGACAGCATCCATCTTTCTTTTTTCAAAGAAATGGAAAACACTGCTTTTGAAATTGATTACCGTCCTGAAATTACACAGGAACAAATCATGGAAATCATTCAGGATTATGAGGGCATCATTATTAATAGTAAAACTCAAGCGGACAGAAAGATGATGGAGAAAGGTGAGAAACTGAAGTTCATCGCCCGCATGGGTTCTGGAATGGAAATCGTGGATGTGGAATTTGCAAAAGAAAAAGGAATCGCCTGCATCAACACTCCGGAAGGAAACCGTGACGCGGTGGCGGAACAAGCGGTGGGAATGTTGTTGTCTATGTTTTGTCATCTTCACACGGCTGACAGGGAAGTGAGAAATTATGAATGGGAGCGCGAAAAAAACAGGGGAATTGAATTGGGCGGGAAAACAGTGGGGATTTACGGATATGGAAATACCGGGTCCGCTTTTGCTAAAAGACTCACGGGTTTTGATGTTCAGGTGCTGGCGTATGACAAGTATAAAACCGGAATCGCTCAGGGGCATGTGAAAGAATCTACCCCGGAGGAAATTTTTGAAAACGCTGATGTGCTGAGCATTCATTTGCCGTTGACGGAAGAAACGCGGCATTTGGTTGATTACGAATTTTTAAACCGTTTTAAAAAACACTTCTGGCTGATAAATACCGCTCGCGGACAGCATGTGAAAACAGTTGACTTGCTGCGGGCAATCCGTGAAGGAAAAGTTTTTGGAGCCGCGCTTGATGTGTTGGAAAATGAAAAAATTCACGCGCTGAGTCCGGAGCAGAAAGATTGGTTTGAAGCATTGATTGCCGAGCGAAAAGTGCTGCTCACTCCGCACACAGCCGGGCTTACGCGCGAGTCAAAAGAAAAAATTGCGAGAGGGTTGGCAACCAAAATAATAGCTTTGCAGTCATTATAGGTATCAGATAACTATACGGAGATTGAGTTTTAAAGCATTGTTGATATTTCTGAAAGTTGAAAATTACCCCGCCTTTTATTCCAAGACATTCAAAAATTATTATTGACCGACTAATTTGGGCTAAAGCCCGTCAGGATTAGTTTTTATCATTTAACCCACCTATAAATCGGTGGGCGATGAAACGAAATAATTGAGCTGCTCTTAAAATTTTCATTGATGAATATTCCGGATAATTTTCCGGAAGTGAAAATGATTTCCGAAGTCAAAATTTTAATAGCCGCCACATTCACTGCAAAACCATCCCGGATGGCTAAAACGATTGCAGTGAGTCCAACATCTTTTTCAAGGAGAATGTAATTTTTTTTATGAAGTGGAACACCGCTTCCGAAAATTGTTATATTTACCGCTTTATTTTTAAAAATAGATTAACCACCGATTATGCGAAGATTACTTCTGCTCGCTGTTGTATTATGTTTTTCAGTTGTTACGCTGTATGCTCAAACAGGTGAAATTACTGGACAGGTTACTGACCAGGACTCCAAAGAAGGTGTTCCATTCGCTAACGTAGCCGCTTATCAGCAAGGTAAGTTGGTTGCAGGCTCGTCCTCTGATTTTGATGGATACTATATTATTAAGCCGCTTGAACCCGGAGTGTATGACGTGCATGTCACGATAGTCGGCTATCCGCCTAAAATTCTGTCGGGCGTTTCTGTTTCGGCAAACAGAATTTCAGAAGTGAATATTAAAATGGAATCGGGAATAACGCTGGATGTGATTGAGGTGCAATATCAAAAACCATTGGTGGACAAGGAAGTCACCGCCAGCGTTACGAATATTGACCAAAAACAAATTCAGGCGATGGCAACCACCAGCATCGGCTCAATCGTTTCAACAAGCGCTGGTGTTTATCAGGCGGATGAAAAAAGCGGATTGAACATCAAAGGCGGCAGGGATGACGCGAACGAAATTTATATTGACGGGGTAAGGGTTATCGGAAGCAGCAAAATTACTGTTGGCGGTATTGAGGAAATCAGCGTCATCACGGGCGGTGTTCCGGCAAAATTCGGTGACGCCACCGGTGGTATCATCAACATCACCACAAGAGGTCCTTCAAAAGTTTATACCGGTGGTATTGACGTTGCCACCTCGCAAGGGCTTGACCCGTTCGGCTACACCCGCGCAAGTTTTGACCTCACCGGACCCATCTACAAAAAGAACAAAGGCACTAAAGACGAAAAATCATTATTGGGTTTCTTTATCGCGGGTGAGTATCTGCGGCAGGAAGATTCCAGACCTTCAGCGGTAGGAGTCTTTAAGGCGAAAGACGATGTGTTGCGTCAGTTGGAACTCAATCCATTGGTTCCCTCTCCGGTGGCGGAAGGCTTTATTGTCGCGACTGAAACCGTGACTAGAGAAGATTTGGAGTTAGTGAAAACAAAGCCGAATGTGGTTGAAAACAACTACACACTCTCCGGAAAACTTGATGTCAAGCCGACAGAGACCATCAACCTGACTTTTGGCGGCACGTGGGATTATGTCAGAAGACATGATTGGGTGGACAGATACACGCTGTTTAATTATGTAAATAACCCTCTCTATAATGAAAGCACTTACCGCGCCTTTGCCCGCTTTAGGCAGCGTTTTCCCGGAAAAGCCGGCTCAGGTGAAGAGGGTGAAGGCGGCTCCAGAAATATTTTCCAGAACGCGTACTACCAGGTTCAGTTTGATTATACGAAAGTGTTTAACAAATTCGAGGATGATTCCCATGGATTCAGTCCTTTTGATTACGGTTATCTTGGAGATTATGATGTCTTGAGACAACCTGTTTATCAGTTTGGAGAAGATGAAGTTACAGGAAAGGAAGCCTGGCTGCTGGCAGGATACCAGGATACGCTCGTAAGATTTAAACCCGGAACAGTCAACCCGACCGGCACCGCTTTTCCGGAAAAATATTATCAGTTGGCAGGCGCGGTGTTTGAAGACGGTTGGTACACAACGCCATTTGGCGGTGCGCAAAATGGTTTTTACCAAACCCTTGACCAAATCATCCTCAATGGTTCAATGAGAAACGGTGACCGTCCGCGTGTGCCGCATGACATTTGGTTCAACACGGGAAGACAGTTTAATGGCTATGGCATCAGCGCGGACAATGACCAGTTCCGCGCCAGCTTATTAGGCTCGGTGGATATTTTGCCCAAAGGGTCTGCCCGCAATAAGCACTCCATCGAGTTTGGTTTTGAGTTTGAACAGCGCATTCAAAGGTCTTATCAGGTGCTACCGATTGACCTTTGGGAAATCATGAGACTGTTAGTCAATTCACATCTCACACAATTGGATTTAGATAATCCCTACTTTCTGATTGATGGCGTAAAATATAACTATGATGACCCCAATGCGCCAATTCTCGGACTGAATGATACGATTACCTATGACAGAAAGTATGTAGAGCAGGATCAGGCTTACTTTGATAAATCTTTGCGAAGAAAATTAGGATTGCCGGTTGACGGGCAGGATTTCGTTAATATAGATATGTATGGTCCGGAGTTTTATTCATTGGACATGTTCAGCCCGGATGAATTATTAAATAATACGAGTCCTCGATTTTCCAATTACGTTGGTTATGACCCTTATGGCAACCGTTTGGGTAAACAGCCTTCCTTTGAAGATTTCTGGCGTGAAAAAGATGCCAATGGAAACTTCACAAGAGCGATTGGAGCTTTCAGACCGATTTATTCATCCGTGTATATTCAGGATAAATTCAATTTTAAAGACTTGTTGTTTAATGTCGGTGTGCGGATAGACCGTTTTGATGCCAACCAAAAAGTGCTGAGAGACCCGTTCACTTTATACCGGTCCTATTCAGTCGGTGAAATCGCTGGAACGGGTTCGTATAACGCGCCCAATGGAATTCCAGCCAACATCGGTTCTGACTATGTCGTGTATGTGGATGATGCCAATAACATCACCCCGACAATTTTGGGGTACCGTGATGGCAATCGCTGGTTCACAGCCGATGGCGAGGAAACCAATACTCCGCAGTTGATTGCCCGCTCATCAGCCACCGGACGTATCACGCCTTTTTTGGTGAACCCTAATGAAAATATCAAAGCTGAAACATTCGACCCGAATTCTTCTTTTCAGGATTATGAGCCGCAAATCACGGTGATGCCGCGTGTCGCTTTTTCATTCAACCTGACCGATGAGGCTTCCTTCTTCGCTCATTATGACATTCTCACGCAAAGACCGCAATCCCGCTTGAGGACCGACCCGTCAACGTGGTACTTTTTTGAAGAAAATATTTCCGGGGTCATCAATAATCCCGCTTTGAAGCCCGAAAGAACCATTGACTACCAGTTGGGTTTCCGCCAGTTGCTGAGCCAAAATTCAGCGGTCACTATTTCCGCTTTTTATCGTGAAATGCGCGACATGGTGCAGGTCACCAATATGCCTTTCGCTTATCCGAGAGAGTACCGCACGTTTGGCAACGTGGATTTTGGAACCGTGAAAGGTTTCTCCATCGGGTTTGATTTGCGCAATTCGCTGGACCCGATTACCAACCTTTCATTGAGGTTTAACTATACGATTCAGTTTGCGGAAGGAACCGGTTCCAATACCACTTCACAGTTGAACTTAGTCGGAGCCGGCCAGCCGAACCTGCGTACGATAGTTCCGCTGGATTTTGATTCCCGTCATAATATGAACTTAGTGGTGGACTATGGCTACGGTGAAGGCAGATTCTATAATGGTCCGAAAATCAAAGGCAAGGAAATTCTGGCGAATGCGGGAGTGAATCTCACCATCAGAGCGCGCTCTGGTGAACCTTATACTCAACAGGACAATCCGACAGCGGAAGCGTTGCGTGCGCAGGCTACGCGGAAAATTCTTTCCGGTTCTATTAACGGTTCAAGGTTGCCCTGGAATTTCAGGGTTGACCTCCGGGTTTACAAAGATTTCAAACTGAATGGCTTAAAACAGAGATTGGATGAAGATGGAAAAGCGTTACCCGGACCCAAGCGCGACTTATATCTGAACGTGTATTTGCTGGCTCAAAACCTGCTTGACACCCGCAACATCATTAGGAATTATCCCTACACCGGCAACGCTGATGATGACGGATATTTATCATCGCCCATCGGTCAGCAGGATTTAGGAAATCAGATTAACCCGCGTTCCTATGAAGATTTGTATATGGCATATATCGGGCAGGGATTTGACCCAAGCGGAGCATTATTAAGCAATTACAGCCTTCCACGCCACATCAGGTTGGGAGCCATTTTTAAATTTTGATAAAACAACAGACTCATGTCTATTCATGTAAAAACCTGTATCTTTTTAGTGCTGATTGCAATCGTTGCAAACAGGGCGGATGCTAAAGAAAACATTCCGGGCAGTGGAAAAACGGCAGTCGGCTACAAAGCGATGGCTTCAAACTGCAACCCGGCAAGCGCTCAGATTGATTTGGATATCAATAACGTGCGTACCACCTTGCTCAACGGGGGCGACAAGTGGTGGGATTTGACTGATGCCCGCTATGAGGTGCCTAAAATTGACCCGCCCGGTTCAGCGCCTTCCGTTCATGCGCTGTTTGCCGGTGCTATCTGGTTGGGCGGGATTGATGCCGGTGGGTCGTTGAGAATGGCGGCACAGACCTATCGGCAAAGCGGAAATGACTTTTGGCCCGGACCATTGGATAATGTCGCGTCCACTACGGTAACAGAATGTAATGACTATAATCGCTTCTGGCAGGTAAAAGGAGCGGACATTGACGCGATGCTGGCGCTTGGGGAACCTCCTTATCCGAGAGGCGCCATTCCTCAATCCATTTTAGAGTGGCCCGCAAAAGGCAACCCGGACGCAAAAAGCGCTACAGGGGGATTTCTTTTAATCAATGAAGAGATGGCTCCATTTTATGACCATGACGGAGATGGACTATACAATCCTGAAGCCGGAGATTACCCGGTCATCAATCCTGATTGCGGGGAGGTTTATGCTGACCAGATGATTTTTTGGGTGTATAATGACAAAGGAAACCTCCACACAGAAACCGGTGGTCTTGCCATTGGCATTCAGATTAACGCACTTGCTTTTGCCTTCGCCACCAGTGACGAAGTGAATGACATGACTTTTTACCGTTACAAAATCATCAATAAAGCCACCTCACCGATTAATGAATTTTACATGGCGCAGTGGGTGGATGCCGACCTGGGATGTTTTAACAATGACTATGTAGGTGTGGATACGGCAAGAAGTCTTGGGATTTGCTATAACGGAACTGCCGTTGACCCGGATTGCGCCACGCGTGGATATGGACAAAATCCGCCTTTGGTGGGGGTTGATTTCTTTGAAGGTCCGCTTGGTGACGCTGATTCAAACGGTGTTCAAACACAATTGGGTATGTCAGCATTTACCTATTATAATAATGACTTCACAGTGCAGGGTAACCCCGAAGCGGCTGTACATTTTTACAACTATATGACCGGAAAATGGAAAGACGGCACCTGCTTTACAAAAGACCGTTGTAACGCGTATGGAGGTTCCGATTGCACCAATTTCATGTTCCCCGGCTCGCCTAATCAGAGTCCTTTCCCGCAGTTTTGGTCTGAGTGCAGTTGTAACAACCCGCCAGCGGACAGGCGCTTTTTGCAGGCTTCCGGTCCGTTTACCCTGTTGCCGGGTGCGGTGAATAATATCACAGTCGGAGTAGTATGGGTAAGACCGGTAGGTGTTTATCCCTGTCCTCCTTTTGAAACCACCATCGGACCCGCATCAGACAAAGCGCAGGCATTGTTTGATAATTGCTTCAAATTAGTGGATGGTCCTGATGCTCCTACATTAGCGATCAGAGAATTGGATCAGGAAATTATCATTTCGATTATTAATGAACCAACTTCAAATAATGTCAACGAATCCTACAATGAAGCAGACCCTGTGGCGGTCGCGCTTTCAGAAAATGACCCGACCATCTCGGATACGACCTATACTTTCCAGGGGTATAAATTATACCAGTTAAGAAATGCACAGGTCAGTGTGCAGGAATTGGAAGATGTGAGCAAAGCCCGCTTAATCGCACAAGTGGATGTAAGGGATAATGTTGCCAAGATTATTAATTATACTTTCGATCCGGCTTTGAACGCAGATGTTCCAAAGCTCATGGTGGATGGCGAGAATACAGGAATACGTAAAACTTTCAAAATCACGGAAGACAGGTTTGCCACCGGCTCACAAACATTAATCAACCATAAGACCTATTACTATACCGCTATCGCGTATGCCTATAATAATTACAAACCTTATGATGTCGCTACCGGGCTTGGTCAAAACACGCCTTTCCTGCAAGGCAGAAGAAATTACAAAGTGTATTCCGCGATTCCGCACATGTGGGAATCATCGAGGGGCGGTACTGATTTATATTCAAGCTATGGTGATGGCGTGAAAATCACCCGGCTCGAAGGAAGAGGTAATGGCGGACAAAACCTGGATTTGACCGAAGAGTCCATTGAAAATATTCTCAACAGCCCGGATAACTTTTTTGAAAACATTGAATACAAAGAAGGCAGAGGTCCGATAGATGTGAAAGTGTATGACCCGATGAAAGTGAAAAATGCCACCTTTGAACTGAAGATGATTGACCCGGTAGGCGCTTCCTACAATATCAGGGGGCAAAACAATTCAAGTTTTATCAGCCCGACTGCCACGTGGGAATTGCTTGTCACAGACGTGGAGGATAATACGACCGCCATCATTTTTTCCGAAAATGATATTGAAGATGTGAATGAGCAGCTTGTTCCGGATTATGGAATTTCCATCAGCTTGCGCCAAGTGACACTTGCCGGAAAAGCGCCTGATAATGCAGCCGTTTCCACCACTGCGGGGTTCATTCCCGCCAATGGATTTATCGGAGCAACGATTCAATATAGAAACCAGGAGCCTCGCTGGCTCAGCGGTGTGCAGGATGAAGGGACGTTTAGTGCAAGAAACTGGATACGTTCAGGACAATATGCCGGAGGAGAAAATGACCAGTTTGATGGTTTTTATGACGACCATAAACATGCGTTTCTCAACAATCCTGATTCTTATTATGACAATGATCAGGTGTTCACGAATGTGTTGAACGGAACGTGGGCGCCTTATGGATTAAGCGCCAACTGGGTAAACAAAGCGCTTTCAGACGCACTGCCATTTCCTTTCAGCGGGTTTTCATTAGGACCGGCTTTTCCGTGGAGGCATACCCGTAACTTCAATCAGTCCGCTCAATTCAGAATTACGGAAAACACCTTGCATAATCTGCAAAGCGTTGACGTGGTCTTCACTTCTGACAAAAGCAAATGGACGCGTTGCGTGGTGGTTGAATTAGGCGAAGACAGTTTGTTGAATCAGAATTTCGCTTACAAAGGTCAAATCAGGATGGCGCCATCGTGGGATAAAAACGGATTTTATCACGGAACAAATCAGTTGCCGTTAGATACCGGTCGCTCCTGGTTCCCTGGTTATGCCATCAACCTGGAAACAGGCGAGCGTCTGAACATGATGTTCGGAGAAGATTCCTGGTTGGTCGGTGAAAACGGCAGGGACATGATTTGGAATCCGACTTCGAATGCGGAGGGTTTGTTTGAATCGGTTTTTGGCGGCAGACATTACGTGTATGTCATGACTACCCGTTATGATGAAGGCGAAACCATGCAGCGCATCATGCTCGATAATTTCAACAAACTACAGAATATTACCGGAGGCGTGAATCCTGTTCAGTTGAACCCGTTAAATGAATTGATATACAAAGACATCATGTGGGTTTCAATGACGCATCTCGCGGATGGAGGAAGTTTGTTAAGCCCGCAAAACGGAATCATCCCCAATGATGTGACGGTGAAACTGCGGGTGAATGTTCCATACCAGAAATTCGTGGTGGATAATTCCAACAACGGAGTACCGAAATATGCTTTCTCCACGGAAGCATTAAGCGCGAGACTCAACCAGGTTGAAACCGCGAAAACCGCCTGTGACCAAATCAGGGTGGTTCCGAATCCTTATTATGCCTATTCCGCTTATGAAAACAGCCAGTTGGATAACAGGGTGAAAATCACGAACCTGCCGGATAATTGCACGGTCACGATTTTTACGATAGGCGGAACAAAAATCCGGCAGTATAACCGCGCGATTGCCAGTGATATTTCTGTGGGAAATGCCACCGATGAAGGATTGAACCTCGATAACACGATTGACTGGGATTTAAAAAACGACAAGGGAATTCCGATTGCCAGCGGTGTTTACCTGATTCATGTACAGGCGAATGGCGTGTGCGAAAGAGTCGTGAAATGGTTTGGTTCGCTCAGACCGATTGATTTGGATACATTCTAAAAATTAACTAACAGCTATAAACATGTTTAATTTTCAAAGAAGATTGTTTGCCGGACTGATGGTTTTGTTGTGTGTGGGTGTCGCGTGGGCGGGAAATCCCGACCGCGCAGGGGAAGCGGGAGCCTACGAACTGACCATCAATCCCTGGTCGCGTTCAGCCGGATTAATGGGCATGAACAGTTCAAGAGTTCTCGGATTGGAAGCCGAGCGTATCAATGTTGCGGGGCTGGCGTTCACGCACAAAACGGAAGTATTGTTCAGCCGCACCCACTTGATGCAGGGCACCGACATCTTTATCAATTCATTCGGCATCGCGCAGCGGCTTGGCAAGCAGGATGAAAATGCCAATGTCATCAGCCTGAGTTTCATGGCATTGGATTTTGGTGAAATTGAACGGACCACCACTTCAAATCCTGAAGGAGGGCTGGGCACTTTCAAGCCGCAGTTTTTCAATATCGGTGTCGCTTTTTCCCGCGAGTTTTCCAAAAGAATTTACGCGGGGGCATTGCTCAGGGTGGTTTCTGAAAGGATTGACAATCTCCGCGCTTTCGGATTTTGCGTGGACATGGGCATTCAATATGTCACCGGACCGTTAGACAACGTACGTTTCGGGATTTCGCTCCGGAATGTGGGAACACCCATGAAGTTCGGAGGCGATGGTTTGATATTCCGCGGTCTTGCCCCGGAAGGAGAATATCAGCAATCCATCAGCCAGCGTACGGAAAAATTTGAACTGCCCTCATTGCTGAATATTGGCGCTTCTTATGATTTTTACTTGGATAACATGAGTAATGAAAAAGACAAACCGCATGACCACCGTCTATCCGTTTTATTTAATTTCACTTCCAACTCATTCGGCAAAGACCAGGTGGGTGGCGGATTAGAATATTCCTGGAAAGATTTCCTAATGATTCGTGCCGGTTATCGGTGGGAAAAAGGCATCTTTGATGACGCGGAACGCACTTCGGTTTATCTCGGATACAGCGGAGGTTTTTCAGCACAATTTCCATTGAAGAAAGACAAAAAAGACAGCCCGACCATCGGGATTGATTACGCTTATCTTGCCACCAGCCCGTTTAAAGGAACCCATCACTACGGTATAAGATTTAATCTCTGATTATTAATTTTAGAAGAATAAAAATGGAAACGTTTCACGCAGGGACGTTTCTTTTTTTTTAACCAACCAAGTAAAAAAAATGTCATGGCACAAGTGCATTATATGACCGAAGAAGGTTTGAAGAAACTCAAGGATGAGTTGACCTACCTGAAAACCAAAGGAAGAACCGAAATCGCGAAGCAAATTGCGGAAGCCCGCGAGAAAGGCGACTTGTCTGAAAACGCGGAGTATGATGCCGCGAAGGAGGCGCAAGGTCATTTGGAATTAAAAATTTCTCAACTGAATGAAGCCATTGCCAATGCCCGCGTGCTGGAATCATCACCAGATGATGATAATTCCACCGCGCTGATTCTTTCCACCGTGGAAATAAAAAATCTGCAAAACAACAAAGTGTTTAAATACACTTTGGTGTCAGAACATGAAGCGGATTTGAAGAGCGGAAAAATTTCCGTTTCCTCACCTATTGGGAAAGGTTTACTTGGAAAATCAATCGGTGATGTCGCTGAAATCACCACTCCGGGCGGGATGATTAAATTTAAAGTTTTAGCTATCAGCAGGTAAGGCGCAGTTCCAGAATCACTTCCTCCGGGGGATGGGAATCTAACTTCTAAAATCTAATAGCTGATACCGGAAAACAAAAACTGGGGATGTTATTTTGACAAAATTACTACTCAAGTCAAAATTTAATTAAAGAGATGTCAAGCATTTTTACAAAAATTATCCGGGGAGAAATTCCCTGCTACAAGGTGGGTGAAACGGAAACCTGCTTCGCATTCTTAGACATCAATCCGCTGGCGAAAGGGCACACTTTGGTGATACCGAAACAGGAAATTGACTATCTGTTTGACATAGACGATTCGTTGTATCAAGAACTGTTTTCTTTTTCAAAAAAGGTCGCGCTTGCCATCAAAAAAGCGATTCCGTGTGAAAGGGTAGGCGTGGCGGTCATCGGGTTGGAAGTGCCGCACGCGCATATCCATCTTTGTCCAATCAACAATGTACATGACCTGAGTTTTGCAAATCCGCGTTTGCAACTTTCAATAGAAGAATTCCAGAAAACAGCGGCACTGATTAGCCGCCATCTTTCGGCTTAATGGTTCCTTTCCGGTTTTACCGGCTTCCTGCCACCACCATCAAAGATTTGCTGGCGATTTTTTCTTCAGTCATCACGACCACGTAGTAGATGCCTTCGGCTAAGTCAGCGGTAATCGTGCGGGTATTCACCCCGGCATGGAAATCATGCCGTTCCAGCAGGATTTGTTTTCCGGTGCGGTCAAATACTTTGAGCCAGCCGGAAGCGGGTTTCGCGCTGTTCAACTGCACGGAGAACACACCCGCAGTCGGGTTAGGAAAAATGTTGAAGCTCAGCGCTTCTTTTTCCAACTCAGTCGTGCTGGTGTAGTTGTCATCCACATTGATGTTGTCAATGTAAAAGTTATTGGAGTTGCCACGCGCTGAAGTAAACTCAAAACGGAAGATGGCAGTCCCCGCGCCAATCACCTGAGGTGGGAGCGGAATGTTGATTTCAGCCCAGTCAGCATCGGATGATGGAATGAAATAATCGTTGTGAAAACCTGCATTCACGATTTGATTGCCTGTTCTGATTAACATCTGCACCCAGGTAGCTCCGCAGTTGATGGAGTAATATACTCTTAGTCTGTCTTCCATATCGGCAATGGTGGTAGCTTTTGTAGCATGGCTGTATTTGAAATTGAATGTAGTGCGTCCGGCAACCGTGAAAAGTGGGGTGATGAATTCATCAATATCATACCGTCCGACATCAAACGTATTTAAAACCAAACTTTGTCCGCCAGAATAGGAGGCGTTGCCATTGATTCTGAACGCGGATTCATTGTTGTCAAAATTCTGAACATAATAATTATTGTTAAAAGCAGCTTCATCTTCGAACCTTTCTTCCAACGGCAACGGAGTGCTTTCATTAACTAAAATCAGGCTTTCCTTTGTTCTGGTATCCTGTCCAAATGCGCTGGTGACTGTCAGCGTAACAGTCTGCCAGCCCGGTTGCGTGAAAGTCACGACAGGATTTTTATCATTCGAAACAGGAGGATTGGCATTCGTGAAAGTCCATTCCCAGGCGGTTACCGGACCCCTCCATGAATAATCAGTAAATTGAACGGGGTCATTCAGACAAACATTCTTTTTCACCGAGTTGAAATCAGCTACGGGCGGGCAGGTGTTGGTGTTGGTGGAAACGTCAGCTCCTGTTTTTGCAAGCGTTTCAGGCTGCCACAGGTTGTTTCTTTTTGCTGTAGCGCTGTTCAGAGTCGCGTGCATTGCCAATTTTTGACCTTCGGTGAACATGCGCGGGCAGGAACTGTAATCCATGATGTTCTGCACATTCTCAATGATTGGCGGATTGCATTGTGCCAGGTTGAGGTTGCACCCGAAAGTTCCACGCGTAACCGGAGTGTCGAAAATGCCATCATCACCACATGCAACTCCAGGTTCATTGCTTCCACCCCAGGTATGGATTAAGCTCAGGGAGTGGCCTACTTCATGAGAAAGAGTTCTCGACCAACTGGGATTTCCAGAGCCGATGTTTCCCATCGAGTTATGTAAGAGTACGATACCATCCAATAAGCCTACGAGCCCCGAAGCGGAAGAAGGAAGTATGGCATAACCCAATACGTTTCCGTCACGGGAAATGGCATTCACTACCCAAACATTTAAATACATGTCGCGAGGCCAGGGATTTAATTTGGCAAGATTGTCACCGATGTAGGTAGCGGTGGATTGAATGCGGTCAATCCCGTTGGTGCAGTTCCCTTTTGGGTCTATGGTCGCTAACCTGAATTCAATTTCGCAATCAGCGGCAATATCTCTGAACGCGGGGACAATCTGCGTGGTGTCGGCATTCCGTTTTCTGAAATCTTCATTCAGAATCCGCACCGCATCATAAACCTGTTCATCGGAAATATTTTCAACTCCATAGTTATGCAAGATATGAATGACTAATGGGATTGTGTAAACCTGAGAACGCCTTGGTCCTTGTTGCGCTAAGGCATTCGTGATATACTCCTGAACATAAGCGTCCATTTCAGCCCTGATGTCTTTCAAATAGGGGTATTGGTCTTCCAACTCACGATTAATTTCATCAGTGGCGCAGGGACCGGAATGATTGTGTTGGGAAAAAGACATCAAAGGCAGCAACGCAATCAGCAGAATGGATAAGATTTTCATTGGATTTTCTTTTGCGATAAAGTTATGAAAAGATGTTCTGAAATTAACAAAAAATAACCCTGTAAATTTTGGAATAAAAAAAAATTACAGGATTATTACAAAACAATGAAACAGGCGGGAGATGATAAGGTTTGCAAGGATTTAACTACCCGCTACTTTTGAAGGATTCGCGGCTATAAATTCTTTCCAACCGCGATAGGAGCTTTTACCGATGCCGGGTGTCTTGCCTTGCAAATGATGACAAACGGCTGCCGCCAAGCCGTCCGTAGCATCTTTGTATTTGGGTAAAGAGTCGAATTTCAAAATACGCTGCAACATGCCGGCTACCTGTTCTTTCGAAGCATTGCCATTACCGGTTACCGACATTTTGATTTTTTTCGGAGAATATTCAATCACCGGAATTTTATGCAGCATCGCCACCGTGATGGCGACACCCTGCGCCCGTCCCAGCTTCAGCATAGATTGTACATTTTTTCCATAAAATGGCGCTTCAATCGCGCACGAATTCGGTTCATACTGACGAATCAGCGAACTCACCCGCTCGAAGATTTTTTCCAACTTCACCTGGTGCGAAGTGTATTTGGAAAGGTCAACCGTCCCGAGACTCACCAAACTTAATTGCGAACCATCACTGATAATGACACCATAACCCATCAACACAGTGCCTGGGTCAATGCCAAGAATCACTTGCCGCTTATCGGAAATTTTCATCAAACAAAAGTAGAGGATTGAGTTGGCAAAAAGGTTTCAATTATCAACACTAAGTCGTTTGCTTACGCTTTAAAACAATTCACCGCATCCACCACCCGGTTGACTTCATCATCGGTCATTTCTGGAAACATTGGCAGTGAAAGGCAATGAGCGGAAAGATATTCGGCATTCGGAAAGTCACCTGTTTTGTAACCCAAATGCTGATACGCTTTTTGCAAATGACAGGGAACGGGATAGTGCATGCCCGGAAAAATATTGAATTGATGGAGATGATTGATGAACGCGTCACGCTCAGGAACGGTGATGACAAACAAATGAAAAACGGAAGCAGCGTTTTCCTGTAAGTGTTGCATTTTAATTTCCGGAAGATGGATTTGCTCACGATACAGCGCGGCAATTTGTCTTCTTCTTTCATTCCATTTGTCAAGATATTTTAATTTCACACTCAACACCGCACCCTGAATGCCATCCATCCGCATGTTAAATCCGATTTCATCATGGTGATACTTTTTTGGTGAGCCATAGTTGCGGAGACTTTTGATACGTTCCGCAAATTCAGGAATATCTGTATTTACTGCTCCGCCTTCTCCGTAAGCTCCCAAATTTTTTCCGGGATAAAAACTGAAACAGGCTAAATCGCCAAAACCGCCAATTTTTTTTCCGTCATATAAAGCACCGTGCGCTTGTGCAGCGTCTTCAATGAAGTAGAGTTTTCGTTTTCTGCAAATCTCCTGAATCCCTTGAATGTCGCACGGCTCTCCATACAGATGCACTCCGATGATAACTTTCGTGCGGGCGGTGATTTTTGATTCAACCGATGACGGGTCAATGTTCCAGGTTTCCGGGTGACAGTCAGCGAAAACGGGCGTGGCACCGGTGTAAGTAACTCCCAAAGCGGTGGCGATGAAAGTATTGGCGGGGACGATTACTTCATCTCCCGCGCCAACACCCAATGCGAGCAGGGCGAGATGCAGCGCGGAGGTGCCGCTGTTGACTCCTGTCGCGAAACGGGTGTTGCAATATGCCGCGAATTCATTTTCAAACCGTTCCGTGAACGGACCTCCGGAAAAAGCGGACTCGACTATCACCGTTTTAACGGCATCCAAAATTTCCACTTCCAAAAATTCATTTTGGCGTGTTAAATCAAGAAAGGATAATTTATCGAGGGTAGTGGGCTTCATTTCACAACTTAATTTCCTTGCCGTTGTTTTTCAGTGACTTTTCTGCGGCTTCAAGTATTCTCACCACTTCCAATCCCGCGTACATGTCACCCAAAATCTTTTTTCCTGTTTTTATTGACATCACAAAATCTTCCGTAATTCCCGCCAATGCTTCGGTCTTATCTAATTTGGGGATATAGATGTCGCCCACCCGGTAATCTACCAGCAGCGAATGTTTTGATTCGTCCGTACCGGATTTGATTTTATAAGTGGTATCATACACTTTCACTTTTTCGGATGGCTCCACATCATTATATAAAATCACTTTCTCAGACCCACCAATCAAAATTTGCCGGATTTTAACAGGGGATGTCCAGGAGCAATTTAAATGTGCGATAAAGTTGGACTGATAATTTAAAGTGAGATAAGCGATATTGACTAACCCGTTGCCGGTGTGTGATATTCCGGTCGCGTTCACACTCACCGGTTTTTCTTTCAGGATAAAATTTAAGATGGACAAATCATGAGGCGCTAAATCCCACAAGACATTGATGTCTGCCTGAAACAATCCGAGATTAATCCGGGTTGAATCAAAATATTGGAGAGAGCCGATATTCCCGCTGTCAATAATGCTTTTTATTTCTCTGACAGCACCGGTATAGAGAAAAGTATGGTCCACCATCAGGATTTTATTTTCCCTGCCTGCAAGTTTGATCAGTTCTTCCGCTTGAGCCACTGTGGATGTCATGGGTTTTTCAAGTAAGACATGTTTGCCCGAAGCAAGCGCTTTTTTTGCGATTTCAAAGTGCATATAAACCGGTGTCACCACACACACCGCATCAATATCCGAATCACTTAGCGCATCCTGATATTTTAAACTGGTGTTGATGGAGGGATAGGATTTTTTTGCGACCTTCAAACGCTCTTCTCGCGTATCGCAAACTATTTTAACTGTACAATCTTCCCTTTCTGAAAAATTCCTGAGGATGTTGGGACCCCAATATCCATAGCCGATTATCGCGATATTCATTGATGTAAAGTACTGAATTTAGTAATCAAGTTGTCAAGTCGGAAAATTAAACCGCACTAAAGATAATTTTTTTAACAAACCTCATCCTTTGTGATTTTAGAAACTCTGTAGATTTGGAAGCTAAATTATTTCCCCAAAATTCATCAAGCTATGAATGCAGCTTCTTTGATTCTGAAAAAGCGCAATGGATTCACACTGACCAATGCTGAAATTGATTTTTTCATTGACGGATATGTAAAAGGTCAGATTCCTGACTACCAAGCTTCCGCCTTGTTGATGGCAATTTATTTTCAAGGACTTGATAAAAGAGAAACGGTTGCGCTTACCCGCGCGATGATTGCTTCGGGAGATACGATTGACCTTGCTTCGATTCCCGGAATCAAAGTGGACAAGCATAGCACCGGTGGAGTAGGAGATAAGACCACTTTAATTCTTGCACCATTGGTTGCCGCGCTGGGTATTCCGGTGGCAAAACTTTCAGGCAGAGGATTGGGACACACCGGAGGAACGATTGACAAACTCGAAGCCATCAAAGGAATGCGGGTGGAATTGTCACAACAGGAGTTGGTAAAACAAGTGAAAAAAATCGGAATCGCGATAGCGGCACAAACCGGTGAAATTGTACCGGCTGATAAAAAACTTTATGCCTTGCGCGATGTCACGGCAACGGTCGAAAATAAATCTCTGATTGCCGCGAGTATCATGAGTAAAAAATTAGCATCAGGTGCTGACGCGATTGTGCTTGATGTAAAATACGGGGATGGCGCATTCATGAAAACAACTAAAGATGCCTTTGAACTTGCTCTTTTACTGACGGAAATTGGCAACGGCATGGGCAAAAAAACAGTCGCGCTCATCACGGGCATGGAGCAACCGTTAGGAAATGCAATCGGTAACGCGCTGGAGGTGAAAGAAGCGATTGAAACACTGCAAGGAAAAGGATCGGAAGATTTATTAGAACTCTGCACAGAGTTGGCTATACAGATGGTGTTGCTTTCCGGAGCGGGAAAAAATGAATCTGCGGCACGAAAAAAAATCAATGAAGCGTTGCAGACCGGAAAAGCATTCGACAAGTTAAAAGAGTTCGTCAAAGCTCAAGGTGGTGATACTCGTCATGTTGAAAATCCGGAATTGTTGCCGCAGGCAAAATATTCGCATAAAATTCTTTCATTCCAAAGCGGTTATGTTAAAATGATTCTCGCGGAAAGTGTCGGCAACGCGGCAATGATTTTAGGCGCGGGCAGAATGAAAAAAGAAGATGCCATTGATTTATCAGCGGGTATTTTGCTGCACAAAAAAATTGGTGATGCTGTGAAACGCGGTGACGCATTGGCAACACTTTTTTCGAATGACAAACAAAAATTTAAAGCAAGCGAACAACTCTTAGTTAACGCGTATCATTTTTCAAAAAGAAAAATAAAACTCAACCCGTTACTCATCGGGAAAGTGAGCAAAGGAAAGCGGACTTTTTTTGAAGATGTTCGGGATTTAAAATAATTTCCTCTATGTGTATCTAATCTAATATCTAAAGTCTAATATCTGCTAATGTATTTTTCAAATTGCGGATGTTATTTTGACAAATTTATTAACAGCTCCTGATGAATTAAATCCCAACCGGATGCCAGGTAGTTTTAATTTCCTGTGTATCTAAAATGTAGTAGGGATTTTGCGCGGATTCTTGCATCCAATCGGTATCTTTTCTGATAATGGCGCGTTTCACGTTGGACGTTGCGTTTTCCTGGATAGTTTTAATTTCAGATTTATCCTGTCCGTGATAAATCACCGCGTTCACATCCATGTGTGATGCAAAATGAGTGAGCAGTTCTTTTTTAGAACCCGTCAGTATATTGACTACGCCACCCGGCACATCAGAAGCATGCAACACTTCCGCGAGCGTTACTGAACAAAGCGGTTTCGTTTCCGGGGCGAGCAGGATGCAGGTGTTTCCACCGACAATCGCAGGCGCGATTGCGGAAATCACCCCAACCAATGAAGTATCTTCCGGTGCGAGAATGCCCACAACGCCTGTCGGTTCACAGAGTGAAAAATTGAAGTAAGCAGCGCTCACCGGATTCACGCTGCTGAAAACCTGCTGGAATTTATCCGCCCATCCGGCATAATAAATCAACCGGTCAATGGACAACATCACTTCATGGGTTGCCACCTCAATCCCGGCTCCCTGCTGAATCATCTCAGAAACAAACTGCGCGCTTCTGCCCTCCAGCATTTCGGCAATCCGGTAAAGAATTTGTCCGCGATTGAATGCCGTCATTGCAGCCCAGCCTTCCTGCGCTTTGCGGGCAGCGACCACCGCATCGCGAAAATCTTTCCGGGAAGAACGGCACATGTTGGCGATGATGTCGCCTTTTTTATTTTTCAGCTTATAGTACCTGCCGGATTCCGTTCTCGGAAATTTGCCGCCTATGTAAATCTTGTAAGTTTTCTGCACCCGCAGCCGCTGTCCGTTTGAACTGCTTTGACTTTCCGGGTTCCCCAGCGCATCAGGGCTGATGCGCACTTTTTTAAGCATTGATTTTTTGGTGATGGTTTTCGGCATGACTCAATCTTTGTTGAACAAAGTAAATTTCAGAAAATTTAATTGTTATTGAGGGAAAAATGTTTCGACTCAACATACGAGTTGAGTTCGTGGAGTGAGTTAATCATTGCATTCGGGATGACCCTGAATGGAAAGGAAGAATTGAATCAACCTGGCTGACGAAGTCATTTTTGAACTGATAAGCTACGCGCTCGGAAGCAGATTCCTTCAAATAGTTGTACTCAGTATTTACCGTTCGGAACGCGTGTTCAGTGATAACTATTTCCATGAAGCAATCTGCTGTTTTGCGTCATTCCATTTTATCCTTTTGCTTTTTTCCGATTTGCGTATTTCTTTGATGATTTCATCACGTTGCATCGTACTCTCCGCTTTTTTCACCTTCACATACTTGAGCGTTTTCGTGTACGCTACCAAACAAAGCAATGAAGAAAAGAGACACCCCGCGCCACCTCCTCCCTCAATTCAATCCCACATAAGCACCCAACCCGTGTAAGCCGCCTTCGCGTCCCATGCCGCTTTCTTTGTAGCCTCCGAAGGGGGAGGTGGGGTCGAATTTGTTGTAGGTGTTTGCCCACACTACGCCCGATTTGATTTGGCTGGATACTTTGAAAATCTTAGAGCCTTTGTCGGTCCATACGCCTCCCGACAAGCCGTAGGGGGTGTTGTTGGCTTTTTCGATGACTTCTTCCACGGTGCGGAAGGTTTGCACCGCGAGTACGGGTCCGAAGATTTCTTCCTGCACGATGCGGTGCGACTGCGAGCAGTTGAGGAACAGCGTGGGGCGGCACCAGTAGCCTTTGGCGGGTACGGGGCAGGAGGTTTGGAAAATTTCCGCGCCTTCTTTTTTGCCGAGTTTGAGATAGCCTTCGATGGTTTCGAGCTGCGCTTTGGAGTTGATGGCTCCGATGTCGGTGTTTTTGTCGAGCGGGTCGCCTGTGATGAGAGTTTCCATGCGGTCTTTGAGCTTGCGGATGACGGTGTTGTAAACGCCTTCCTGCACGAAGAGGCGCGAACCCGCGCAGCAGACGTGTCCCTGGTTGAAGAAGATGCCGTTGATAATGCCTTCGACCGCCTGGTCGAGGGTGGCGTCTTCGAAGATGATGTTGGCGGCTTTGCCTCCGAGTTCGAGGGTGTATTTTTTGTTGGTGCCGGCAATGGCTTTTTGGATGATTTTGCCGACATCGGTGGAGCCGGTGAACGCGATTTTATCCACGTCAGGATGGTTGACGATTGCCGCGCCTGTCTTGCCCGCTCCGGTGATGATGTTTACCACACCGGGGGGCAGGTCGGCATCCTGAATAAGCTCGGCTAACTTGAGCGCGGTGAGCGGGGTGGTTTCAGCAGGTTTCAATACTACGGTGTTGCCCGCAGCGAGGGCGGGCGCGATTTTCCATGCCGCCATGAGCAAGGGGAAATTCCAGGGAATGATTTGTCCGGCTACACCGAGCGGCACGGGTTTTTTGCCGGGGAAGGCGTAGCGCAGTTTGTCCGCCCAGCCCGCATAATAAAAGAAATGTGCAGCCGCCAACGGCACATCAATCGTGCGCGACTCGCGGATGGGTTTGCCGCCATCAAGGGACTCGATAACCGCGAATTCTCTTGCGCGCTCCTGTAGGAGACGGGCAATGCGGTAGATGTATTTGCCGCGCTCTTTGGCGGGCATTTTCGACCATGTTTTTTCATAAGCATGGCGGGCGGCTTTCACCGCGCGGTTGACGTCTTCCTCACCGGCTTCCGCTACGTCCGCGATTTTGGTTTCGGTGGCGGGATTAATCGTGGGGAAATATTTTTCTTTGGCGGGCTTCACGAACTTGCCGTTGATGAACAAGTCGTAGCGTTCTTGCAGCTCGATATGGTCTTTGCTTTCAGGCGCGGGCGCGTACGTCCAGCCGGAGTTAAATTCGAGCGCGTGGGGGTTGGGCTTTTTTGCGGGCATAGGCTTCAGATATTATTGATGCTAATATCGGTGATTTTGGGGAGAAAATGATTGATGATGTGGTGATTAGCTGATTAGCAGATGTGATGATTAGCGGATGAGGTGATTAGATGATGTGATGATTTGGTGATTAGCTGATTGGTTGATGAGGTGATTAGCAGATTTGATGATTTGGAGATTTATTTTTTGAGTAATGTTTTTAATTGCCTGAAGGAGATGATTTTGATTTTGTTCACTTGTTTTAAATTCAGCAATGCTTTTTCCTGAGTCACTAAAAAGTAGGATTTGACGGTGTAGGCGAGGTCAAATAAATAGTTATCATCGGGGTCAGGCGAACGGTCAAAGCGTTCGTCAATTTCAACTGATGTTGAAAATTGGATGAAAAGATGAATATAAAATTCAGGCTTGGAAGCAAGTTTACGTGATAACCTATTAAGCGTTTTCTCCAACTCTATTACTTGCTTATTGCATGTATATATTGTTATTCCATAATCAAAATGAAGTTTGGTAATTTCTTCAAATCTGCCATTCAGAGCGGTAGTGACTAAGGTAAGCGGCAGTGACTAAGGTATTGGTGTCGAGCACTAATGTGTCAGGCGTGCTTGCGGGCATTAGCTTTTCGGATGCTTCTTACAATTCTTACAATCTCATTATCACTTACTCTTTTTTTACCCTTGTTGAAGGCTCTTTGTTTCTTATCCAATTCGGCAGCGCGTTTCACTAAATCTCTTTTTTCAGCGCATCAAGTAAATGCTTTTGTTCGCTTTCATCCATGCGATTGATGAAACCGATTAACTCATTTTGAGTATCTTCTTTAAACATACCGTTATTTTTTGGAATTGGAATTTAAGAAAATTCCAAAAAGAAAAACAGGATTTAATCCATCGAAAAAAAATTCAGATTAGCGGATGAGTTGATTTGATGATTAGTGGATTGGTGTTTATTTTTTGAGTAATGTTTTTGAATTCCTGAAGAGGATGATTTTGATTTTGTTCACGTAAGCAAAAGCCTTTCCCTGAGTTAGAGAAATCAAGATATGATTGTAGGCAAGGTCTAATAAATGGGTATCATCCGTGTCGGGAGACCGGCTGAAGCGTTTGTCAATTTCCTTAAAATCGGAAATGTCTGGAAATATTTCAAAGGCACGTTTCTAAAATAATTTCCTCAATGCATCTAATATCTAAAGTCTAATATCTGCCAATGCAGACTTTTAATTTCGGATGTTATTTTGTCAACTTCACTTATTCATGAAAGATATTCCCTGCCTCATCGAAATTCACAATCACGTTTTCTCCGCCATTCGTTAACTCAACTTCATAATGCTTTTTGTCTCCATTTACCACTTCATGAGCGATAACAAAAGTCCAACTTGTAAAAGTGTCTCCGGTAAGTGCGGTTTTGATGACATCAGGCAAGTTCTCGGCATTCACTTCCGTTTTGATGACATCATCATTCATCAAAAATTCAATGATAGTTTCATTCGGAGAAACAGAATACGCATTGATAGAAGCAGTACAAATAATCAACAGCGTTGAAAAGGATACAATTAATTTTTTCATGGAATTAAATATTAAAGATGAATTAATAAAAATCTATTATTTCAGTGGATGAAGTTAATATACAATTATGGGTAAATCAACGCAATTAGCTGATATTATTGGTTGATATGGAATTTTTTATTCAAACAAAAAGATGACTGAAATAACTGAGGTTTTTCATGAAAAAATAAAAACCGGATTTAATCCATCGAAAAGTAATCCAAACTCTGGTACTGCCCGGTTTTTTCTTTCACGAGTTGCATGAGGATGTCGTTGGCGAGTTTGCTGGCGCCAAAGCGAAACCAATCAGGTGAAAGCCAGGCGTTGCCGAGCGTTTCTTTCACCATCACGAGGTATTGCAAGGCGAGCTTGGAGGTGGCAATGCCGCCTGCGGGTTTCATGCCAATCATTTTTCCGGTTTCGTAATAATAATCGCGGATGGCTTCGAGCATCACGAGCGTGACGGGCAGCGTGGCAGCAGGCTGTACTTTGCCGGTGGAGGTTTTGATGAAGTCGGCTCCCGCGCACATGGCGATGTCGCTCGCTTTGCGCACGTTGTCCAAAGTACTGAGTTCGCCCGTTTCGAGAATGACTTTCAGATGCGCATTGCCACAGGCTTCTTTCACGGCAGCGATTTCGTCAAACACATAGTTATATTCGCCCTGCAAAAATTTTCCGCGTGAAATCACCATGTCAATTTCATCCGCGCCTTCGCGCACCGCGAATTTGGTGTCGGTGATTTTCACGTTGAGGGGCGCTAGCCCGCTGGGGAACGCGGTGGCAACGGCAGCCACTTTCACCTTGCTGCCTTCCAGCGCTTTTTTTGCCGTACGCACCAATGTGGGATACACGCACACTGCCGCTACAGCCGGAATGTCGGGCATCTCCTCATGCGGGTGCATGGCTTTGTAGCATAGTTGACGCACCTTGCCTTCGCTGTCTTTGCCTTCGAGCGTAGTGAGGTCAATCATGCTCATGGCGAGTTTTAGTCCCGCGACTTTCGCTTCTTTTTTGATGCTGCGGGTATTCAGCCGTGCAACGCGCTCTTCAACGCCTTGCTGGTCAATGGTGATGGGGGGGAGGGTAGTCATGGCTTAAATATTTATCCTAATAAGACACAAAGTCTCGAAGAATTTTAGATTTATACTTTGTGTTTTTAAGGTGATAAAAAATCACTTATTCATTTTCACAAACTTACCCTTCATTATTTCCTTCCCGTTATTCACTTCCAGCAGATAAACGCCATCCTGCAAATCATCAACCGGCATTTCAAAGCCCGATATGTTCGTGAAATTTATTCTCTTCAATTCCCTTCCCGCCAAATCTCTGACGGTTGCCGTCCATTGTTCTGAAAACTCAGCCTGAATAAAAATGCTATTGGTGGCGGGGTTGGGAAAAAGTTTTATTTCTTTTTTAAAAACCGTAATAAAAGTACCTGTCGTATCCATCGGCTCGCGTTTTTTATGACGGCTGAAAAAATTCCAGATTTCCTGCGTGGCATTGATATCATTGTTACTGCCTGGCCAGGTGTGTGTCATATTGTTGGCTTTAATCAAAATCACCTCACTGCTGTCTTTGCAATCTTTCCATGAAAACTTTTCAAACAGCAAGCCGTCATTTTTGGTATCGGGCAGGGTGTCGTGTTCAGCCGGAAAACCACATTCGTTTTTCCATGCCCAATAACGGGCGGTGGAGTCGGCTCCGATATTTGAGATTAAGCCGAAAATCGGTGAATTGGGATAAGGTATTGTCTGGTCGCTGGTGCCGTGAAGATGCAAAGCGGGCATTGCACCTCCCGGAGCGCATCCTGCAATTACAGCAGTAGGAAGAGTACCGGAAACAGAGGCGATTGCGGCTACTCTTTCGCCCAACTGGCAGGCAACGCGGTAACTCATAAACCCACCCATGGAAAACCCACAGAAATACACCCGTGTACTGTCAATTGAATATTCGCTCATCAGCGTATCAAGCAGGGCGGTTAGAAACCCAATATCATTCGTGTTGTTAGCAGGATTTAATCCTACGTTCCATGCGTTGCCGCCCAGCAGCGGGTCGGGCAATCCGTTTGGATACACCGCGATAAATTTTGCGGTATCAGCCATTGTATTAAATCCCACGCCCTGAAAGTTTGTTGCATTGTCTCCCAGTCCATGCAAAGCAATCAGCAACGCGAATTGTTCACCGGAGTTATACCCTGGCGGAATAAAAATCCTGTAGCCGCGGCTTTGACCGTTGATATCAATAGTTTTAGAAAGATTTTGAGCATTGCCCACTGAAAAACAAAATGCCAGAGCGATGGTTATAAATAAGTGTTGCTTCATGAGAGCCAAGTTAAGTAGAGTTAGGTAAAATCTGTACAAATAAAATCAAAACTAAATTGCTCCATCGCTGTTACAGCGTACTATTTATGAGACTTCACGAAAATAAAGGATGGATGCGCCCCCTATTAGTGGTTGCGGGAATTTATAATATCTTGTGGGGCGGGGCTGTCCTGTCTTTCCCGCTGTTGCCGCTTGGGTTATCTGGAATCCAATTGCCCCTGCAACAAATGTTTGTGCAAATTATCGGAATCATTACTTTGGTATTTGGTATCGGTTATGTGGTAGCATCGCTGAATCCTTTTAGGCACTGGGTAATCATTTTGGTTGGTTTATTGGGGAAAATGTTCGGTGTGATTATTTTCCTTTTTTACTTTTTCAAAGGCGCGCTTCCATTGCAGGCAGGATTAATCGTACTCACGAACGACATCATTTGGCTTGCTCCGTTTTCCATTATCTTATATGGCGCTTTTGAATACAATCGAAGATTCTCCGAGCAGCTGAATTATTTCTACTCTTCCCGCACCAATGTGCGCGGGTTGCCGATTTTGACAAACAAGGGTGCATCTTTAACGCTGCTTTCTGGACAACAACCGGTGTTGTTGGTTTTTCTCCGCCATTTCGGCTGTACCTTTTGCCGGGAAGCGCTAAATAAATTATCAAAAGAACGCTCAACCATTGAAGCGCTCGGCACGAAAATCATCCTCGTGCATATGGTGGATGAAAAAACTGCAGAGGAGCGCACCGCCCGCTATGGACTGAATGACCTCAACCGCATCAGTGACTCCGATTGCTTACTGTATGACGCTTTTGCATTGGAGAAAGGCGGTTTCAAACAATTGTTTGGACTGAAAGTATTATTTCGCGGATTCATCGCGGGCATCCTTGGGAAAAATTACATCGGTGCGCCACAGGGGGACTACACACAAATGCCCGGAGTATTTCTTCTTTACAAAGGCGATGTAGTGAAAGCCTACCGGCACCACACAGCTGCGGACACCCCCGACTATATCGTGTTGGCGAATTGTGAGAAGTGTTTGTGAAAACTATCTCGGCAACCTCAAGATTTCAATTTAAATACATGCCTGATTAACTACCGAGAATTTCAAGAATCGGATTTCAGTTTCTCTTATACAATTCCATTGTCATCTCCGGGTTAGGACGCATTGTTATCAGCGGGTCTTTCTTTAACTGAAAGTTTTTTGGTTTGCTCAACTTAAATTTTTGCAGAATCATGGGCACAATCAATTGCATTTCCATAAGCGCGAAATTGTTGCCGATACATAATCTCGGTCCACCGCCAAAGGGGAAGTATAAAAACTTATGATAGCTTTTACTTTTTTCTTTTGTGAAGCGTTGCGGGATAAATTTTTGCGGCTCATCCCAATAGCGCGGGTCACGGTGGATATGATACACGGGCATCAGCAGGTTCACGCCTTTCGGAATGCGATAGCCCCCGATGACGTCTTCTTCAAGAGCGCATCTGCCGATAATCCAGGCGGGCGGATAAAGACGGAGCGTTTCATCAACGACCATACGCGTGTAATCAAGCTGGCGTAAATCATCTAAGGATGGGTTGTTGCCATTCAATACGGTGTTTGATTCATCCCACAGTTTTTGTTCCACTTCAGGATTTTCGTCCACGCAGTGAAAAAGCCATGAGAGCGCTACGGCCGTGGTTTCATGCCCTGCAAGAAAAACCGTCAGCGCTTCGTCCTGCAACTGGATGTCGCTCATCATTTCACCGGTATCCTCATCACGGGCTTCCATCAGCATCGCGAGCAAATCATCATAACGCTCCGTGCTGTTTCTTCGTTTCTCAATCAGTTTTTTCACCACATTCCTGATTGTGCTGTATGCATTTTTCTCGGCAATGTTATGCGGTGTCGGTATCCAAAGGGGAATTTTTATTGGCGCGGTGATGCGGTTAATTAAACTTTCATTGGCAATATGAAATTCGCGGTTGACAGTTTCGATAGCATCATCCACATCGCTGCTGAACAAAGATTTACAGACGATAGAAAGAGTGAGCTTCATCATGTCTTTAGAAACATTGACAGTTGAACCTTCCGGCAAATTGCTCCACTCATTCAGCAGCGCATTGCCTTCATCCACAAAAATCTGTGCGAAAGCCGCCAGTCGTTCGCGGTGAAAAGCCGGTTGCGCCAATCTGCGCTGCCTGCGCCAGAAATCGCCTTCACTCGTCAGCAGTCCGTTGCCAACGAGCAGTTTCATGATTCTATATCCGAAACTCTTTTGATAGTTTTTATTATTGTCCTGTAGAATATGCTTGACATAATCTGGTTTGGTTACGATGGCAAACTGCTCTAAGAACTTCGCGGTTTTCACCCGGAAAATGCCATCATATTCCGAACTGTATTTTTCGATAAAAAATAAAGGGTCTTCAACGAACTGATAACCAGCACCAAACAAAAAATTCCCACCTTTAAGCAAGGGTAATTCTTTGGGGGCATTCGTTGTTTCATTCATGATGGAAAAGTATTTTAATAAGTCACTTTTACAAAACTCAGGTAGTTTCTTTTGTAACTTGGAATCAACACTTCATTGGAAGAGATTTGTTTTCCGAGGCGGGGCACAAGCAACACATTTTTATCACCCGCATTAAAAAGATACTGGCGGCTGAATTGCCCTTTTTTATCCATGACATATTGCGAGACATTGGTTTTATGGTAGATTTCCTCGTTGTAAATAAAATTCAATTTTTCAGGTGTAATGGAGAGGCAATAGGATGAAAAAAATCCATCATCGTCTTCGGAAATCTGTTTTTTCTTCAAGACCTTTCCCCAGTCTAACGAACCATCCGGCAAAACGGAAAGCGCCATCACATCATTATAATAAGAGATGCTGATGGTTCTGAAACTGGGACCAATCGTGGGCGTGAAGGAAGGCACCTGCAAATTTTCCTGGGTATCAAACCGCGATTCGGCAATGAGAATCGCACCGCCATCGTAGCGCAACACCATGTCGTAAATTTCAAAGGAATAAAAACCGCTGACGTTTTTGGAAGTGTCTTTTCCGGTCACTTCAAAAATCAATTCCGGGGTGAATTTCATGAAGTTTGAATTGGTGACTTCATCTTTTTCAAGATTGAATGTCTGAAAAAAATAACCCTGCGCTTCTTCGCCATTCAGGTCGGTATAAAGTCCAGCGACAACTACGTTGCCATTGACATTGTCAGCCTCCAGATATAATTTTCTGAAAACGGGTAGTTGAAAATTGAAATTGATTTTTTTAACATCACCTGTTTCACTGTTGAACATTTTTACAATAAAAGCATCGGTCACCGTGGTTTTCTTTTTTGATTTCACATCTTCTT
>JBGTCY010000155.1:0-10685 GCA_041748615.1 Chitinophagales bacterium | reverse complement strand
AATCCAGTTTCCTCCAACGGAAATGCTGTAATGGTTTGAAGCATTCACATCTAATGTAGCATCGGAAGTGATGATGAGGTTTCCGTTGACTGTTGCCGATGCTGAAAATATTTTATTTCCGGTTTCCGTTACCATTAAATGATGAAACACCTGGCTGTTGTTTGGAGCGGCAATCGAATGTGTTCCGCGGTAGTGAATGGTAGAGCCGCTTTCAAAAACATGATTGAATCCGGATGGCAATGAGGTTGTTCCGCTTAACGTGTATGTGCCGTTATTTTTTACAGTAAAATTTTTCCCCGCAACTCCAGTTACCGTATGACCTCCATTATCAAAATTTCCATTTTCAATTGTAAAATCTCCAAATGTATTTCCGACTAAGATGTCCCCATCCAGCGTAACGGTTGCACCGCCTGTTTTATTGATGACAATATGATGGTAATTGATTTCATGATTGACAATCATCGTTGCATTTACACTTCCCTCAAACCTGACAGTTGAGGTATTCACATCGCGGGAAAAAAGTAAACCTCCTTCCCCGATCATAATCATATTTCGGTTTAAAATCATCAATCCGCCATTATAATTCATTCTCACGGAAGCAATTGAGGGACTTGCTCCGGGATAAGTTTTTAAGATTAAATCCTTACCGACTATCAATGTTCCGGGAATCCGCAAATGACATACCGGTTCTTCGTATTCATCTGCTCCGTCACTTTCTACTCTAACGTAATCTGTAATTGTAAGCGTCACACCCGCGTTGATGTGCAGCCGGCTGACCGTTAAATCCACATTGCAATAAATCGTTACACTTTTCAATGTGTAACTTGAATCTACCGTCACCTGGTGACCGGTTGTAATAACAACACTGTCAGAAGCACCCGGAACTATTCCTGTGTTCCAAATGGATGGGTTGCTGAAATTCCCTGCCGATAATGAAGTAACTGTTGCCGAATAGGCGGTTTGTCCATACCACAAAAAAAAGAATGTAAAAGTCAGCAGTTTAAAGCAACTGACTTTTTTAAAGACCGAATAATTGATAAACATACTTTTTGTTTTTATTTTATTGTAAATCTGAAAATGATGATGACGGAGATAACTGTTTCTGCACTTTCATTCATCACAACTGATATATTTAAACCACATCCGGTTTGGCAGTTTCATTGGTGACTTGAAATTTTTACGACACAAAAGTCTCATAGTTGTATTAAATTTTTAAATTCAGTATGCCTACTGAATTTTCTACGTAACTTCCTATCATCAATTTGATTTTAATAACTTAACATCCGCTAATCATCGGGTTAAGGACTAATTGCACTTGCGTTGTCAAGGTGAATTCCTAGAAATCGGGAACCATATGGAGGGCTAACGCTTCCCCTTCGACTCCGTTCAAGGTGACCTTCGCGCACCTTTAAGATGTTGTAATTTGTCCTGCATCCGCTTATCATCAGATATTTTAATTATGGTTAAAAAATATATTACTACTAACCGTTCTTCCATCAGGAAAAAAAAATCAGAATTAGGGATGAATTTTCCCCACAGTAAAGCGCAATTAGAAGCATTACTCTCTACTTTGAATGAGCGTATCAAGGAACAAAAATGTCTTTATGAAATCACGCGCCTTGCCGGTGAGGAAACAACGGTTGATGCGTTGCTGAAAAAAGCCGTTAAATTATTGCCATCGGGAGTTCAATTTGATAAACAGGCTACAGCTTCCATTGAGTATAACGGTGCTATTTATAAATCGCCCCGCTATAAAAAAACTAAAACGGTTCTTTCAGCAGCTGCAAAAACCGAAGCGGGAAAAATATTGAAAATAGAGATTTACTATTCATCGAAAGTTTCCGCGATGGATAAACATGTTTTTCTGAAAGAAGAAAAACAAATGCTTGATAGCATTGCTGAAAATTTAAAACTTAATATCAACCGCATAGAAATCAACGAACAACTGCTCGCTGCCAAAAACCAATACCAGTCAGCGGAATTGGAAATGTTGCAATTGGTCAACAACACGGAAGAAGCATTCGTGATGATGGACAAGCAGCTCCGAATCGTTTCCTTCAACAGGCAGTTCGGGGCGTTGTTTCGCAAATATTTCAACATTCAAATTTTAAAAGGCGAACGCATTCTCCATTACGCCCAGCCGGAGAGAAAAAAAAAGGCTGCCGAAATATACAGGAAGGTACTCAAAGGCGAAGAACGCGAAGATGAAATCACCGTTCCGCAACAAAACGGAAAATTCAAAATATTCTATATCAAATACAAGCCTGCTAAAAATGATAAGGGCGACATTGCGGGCGCGTTCGTTTCCGTAAGGGATGTTACGGAGATGAAAAGGACGGAACAACAATTGAAGTTCAGCGAGCAGCGTTTCAGAAATCTTTTGCAAGAAGGCTCCGACCTGACCACTGTGCTCGATGCGGAAGGCAATTATCTCTATCTCACGCCTAACTATTCGCAAATTCTCGGCTATCATACGGAAGAACTTATGGGCGTCAACGCCTTTGACTTCGTGCATTCTGATGACCGTGAAAATCTGCTCGTAGAATTCTCCAAACTTCAGAAAGTGAGAAGGGTAAAGTCGTTTCCTTACCGTTTCAAACATAAAAACGGCACCTGGCGCTGGCTGCAAAGTGTGGGCACCAACCTTAGCGATGATGAAACCATTCGCGGCATCGTGGTCAACAGCGTGGATATCACCGAGCGGCAGGAAGCTTTATTGCAACTGAAGGAAAGCAACGAGCGCTATGATTATGTGACACAGGCAACCTCCGATGCCGTGTGGGATTATGATTTACTCACGCAAAAAAAATTTTGGGGCGAAGGCTTCAGGAAATTATTCGGACACCAACCCGGAGACGAACAGTATGCCAAATGGAAACGTCATGTGCATCCCGATGATTTGCCCGTAGTGTTGAAAAATACGGCAGATATTCTGAAAAGCAACGCGCTCACCTGGCAACAGGAATATCGCTTCAAAAAAGCTGATGGCGAATATGCGCATGTGCTGGATAAAGCCATCGTAATCCGAAATGAAAAAGGAGCGCCTTTGAGATTAACGGGCGCGATGCAGGATATCTCAAAGCAAAAATCCGAAGCGCAGCAAAAACAGTTGATGACCGAAATCAGCCGCATCTTCAATGAACCGCTCACGGTGAAAGAAGCGCTCGAAACCGTGCTGAAAAAAATCGCGGACTACGGTGACTTCTGCCTTGCCGAAGCCTGGCTCATTGGATATGACCGCAAGCATATTGCATTAGCCGCGCAATACGGAACGGGAAAAAAGATGCAGCAGTTTATGAAATCCACGCGCCAATTCAGCCGGTTTAAAAAAGGCGAAGGACTGCCGGGTATCACCTGGAAATCAAAATCAGTAGTGCTGTGGCGACAACTTGATAAACAAAAAGATTTTCACCGTATAGATGCGGCAAAAAAAACCGATTTGAAAACCGCTTATGCTTTACCGCTCATTTATCATGATGAAGTAATTGGCGCTCTGTTATTCGGTATCAACAAGGATATAAAAAATCATACAAATCTTAATGCGCTCTTTGACAATTTCGGTCAGCAGTTCAGCGTGGAAATCAGACGAAAACTTGTCGAACAGGATTTTCATCAGTTTTTCCAATATTCACCCGATATCCTCGCGATTGCAGGCAGGGATGGCTATTTCAGAAAAGTTAATCCGGCTTTTTGCAAACTGTTGGGCTACTCGGACGCGGAACTCACTTCTCAGCCATTTAAAAATTTCATTCACCCTGATGATTTGGAAGCCACGGATGCAGAGTACCATCAAACCATCCGCAACGAAAAACTGGCAAACAATTTTGAAAACCGCTACATCACCAAATCAGGCGATTATCGCTGGATAGCGTGGAGCTCCTCTGAAGGTTTTAACGAAGGAGATTTGATATTTGCCTACGGCAGGGATATCACTGAAAGAAAGGAGTTAGAAGATTTACTTAAAAAAGCAACCCATCTTGCCAATATCGGCAGTTGGGAAGTGGATTTAGTAAAAAATGAGATTTATTGGTCGCCCATCACCATGCAAATTCACGAAGTTGAAAGCGATTATAAACCGGATCTGCAAAAAGGAATTGATTTTTACAAAGCAGGTTGGTCGCGCGATACGATTACTAAAGCGATAGAGGATGCAATTTCAATCGGAAAGTCATGGGATATTGAATTAATCATTGTTACCGCAAAAGGAAATGAACGCTGGGTAAGAGCGATTGGCGAAGCGGAATTTATAGATGGCAAATGCATCCGGCTTTACGGCAGTTTTCAGGATATTCATTTTCAGAAAATGGGGGAACTTTATCTGAAGAAAAGCTTGAAAGACCTTGAAGATTACAAATTCGCGTTAGACCAATCCGCCATCATCGCGATTACCGACCAAAAAGGCGTCATTATCGAAATCAATGACAATTTCTGCGATATATCAAAATACAGCCGCCAGGAATTGCTCGGCAACACACACAGGATTATCAATTCCGGTTTTCATCCGATAACATTTTTCAAAGAACTGTGGCGTACCATCGCTTCCGGCAAAGTATGGCGCGGTGAAATAAAAAACAAAGCAAAAGACGGCACATACTATTGGGTGGACACGACTATCGTTCCGTTTTTGGATGAAAACAAAAAACCGTTTCAGTATCTCGCCATCCGCTTCGACATCACCGACCGCAAGCTGGCTGACGAGCAGTTAATCAATACGCTGAAAGAAAAGAACGTCATTCTCGAAAGTATTAATGACGGGTTCTTTGCTGTTGACAAAGAGTGGACCTTTACTTATTGGAATAAAACCGCGGAAAAAACCATTGGTTTGAAAAGAGAAAATGTCATCGGTAAAAACGCCTGGGAAATTTTCCCTGAAATAGTAGATACCTATTCCTACAAGCAATTTATTAAAGCTTTCAAAACCGGTAATCCAATCCAGTTTGAAGATTATTCTCCCAAATTAAAAAAATGGTTTGAAGCCAGCATCTATCCTACCGGAAATTCCATGACCGTTTATTTTAAAGATGTGAGTATCCGGAAAAATGCAGAGGAGAAAATCCGTCAGTCCAATGAGCGGTTTGAAAAAGTGACGGAAGCCACCAATGACGCGATTTGGGATTGGGATATTGTCGAAAACACTTTGTATTGGGGAAACGGTTTTAAAAAATTGTTTGGATATGATATGGAAAGAGTTACACCCTCATTACAATCGTGGACAGAGCACATTCATCAAGATGATTTGAATGAGGTGATGAAAACCCTGCATAAAGTACTGGATAATCCCGAAGGCATCAAATGGCAGGTTGAATATCGTTATCTGAAATCCAATGGCAAATATGCTTATGTTATTGACCGGGGCATGGTACTTAGAAACAATGAAGGCAAGCCCATTCGCATGGTAGGCGCGATGACGGACATCACGCACCGCAAGGAATATGAAACAACTCTGCAGCATCTCAATGACGTGCTCAGGGAAAAAACTGCCGAACTGCTGCGCTCGAATGATGAATTGGAGCAGTTCGCTTATGTGGCTTCACACGACTTGCAGGAACCGCTACGCATGATTTCCAGCTTCTTGGTGAAAATCGAAGATAAATACAAACCGCTTTTGGATGAGCGTGGCAAAAAATATATTCACCTCGCGGTGGACGGAGCGGCACGCATGAGAAAAATCATCCTCGACCTGCTGGAATATTCCCGTGCGGGTAGAATGGAGTACAAATCGGAAGATGTGAACATCCAGGAATTAGTGAAGGATATTTTACGCCTGCATCAAAACGCGCTGGAAGAAAAGAAGGCTGTTGTTCGCTATGACGGCTTGCCTGTTGTTCATGCTTCGCGTGTGCAGATGCACCAATTGTTTCACAACCTCATCGGCAACGCGCTCAAATTTTCAAAGCCCGATACTCCACCCGAAATTGAAATTTCTTGCACCGACACCGCCACACATTGTCAGTTTGCCGTCAGCGATAACGGCATCGGCATCAATCCTCAATTCAACAACAAGCTGTTTGTCCTTTTTCAAAAACTGCATGACAACACCGAATACAAAGGGTCCGGCATCGGTCTGGCAGTCTGCAAAAAAGTAGTTGAACGCCACGGAGGCGAAATCAGTCTCCAATCAGAGGAAGGGAAAGGGACGACTTTTTATTTTACGATTAGGAAGGTGGAGATGAGAGATTTTAGATTTGAGATTAGTACAGCGTAGTGCGATGTGCGTACAGCGACTTGTCGCATATCGCAATACGCAAATCGCATATCGGTCGTTCCGAAAAGCTCGATAAAAAATCCCAGAGGGATGACCATATGATAAAATAAAATAACAAATAATTTCAAAAAGTCCCGGAGGGACGACCTTATACAATTTGTCCTGTAATCTAAATTCATGTTAAATTAGAACAGCTTACAATACAGCCTCACCCTGAAGCGCTTCGCTTTCTGTCCCTCTCCAAAAGAGAGGGAATAATGAAGTGCATCATGAATGGGATAATATTCCCCTGGCATTCGATTTAGTACAGCGTAGTGAGTACAGCGACTTGTCGCACATCGCAATACGCATTATGCTATTCTCGAAAACTCAATAAACACCTTTGACCGGAAAAGGTACACCGTCCGGACACCCTCTCCTTCAGAGAGGGGCGGGGTGAGGCTGTCTTTGAAAATGGTTAAAACCATTAATAAATCTTTGTTCACGAATTATAGCCCACGGTTTAAACCGTGGGCTATGAGAATGAATAATGCAATGTGAAACCGTTTTAACGGTTTTAATTTTTAAGTAAATTATTGTATATTTACTTCACCTCTATCTTCCAACCATGAAACCAGTCAACATCCTGTTAGTCGAAGACAATGAAGGCGACATCATCCTGCTGACGGAAGCGCTTGAAGAAGAAAAAATCATGAACAAATTATCCATCGTTAAAAATGGTTGGGACGCAATACAATTCTTAGAAAAAAAAGGCGAGTTCAAATACGCTGCAACACCCGACCTGATTTTATTAGATGTCAATCTTCCCAAACTCAACGGGCATGAGGTGCTGACAAAAATTAAAACCAGCGATGAACTGAAACATATCCCTGTTATCATTCTCACCACTTCCTCCAGCGAAAAAGATATTTACAAAGCTTATCAAAATCACGCAAACTGTTTCATTACCAAACCTGTTGAAGTAAAAAATTTTATCAAGGTTGTTACTTCCATAGAAAATTTCTGGATTTCTGTCGTGCAATTACCTGGAAAATCCAAAACCTGATTTTTCGTCTATTGAAATAAAGACAATTCAACTCCTACGTAGTTTTTCTTATTTCTGGAATATCAATTCTTACCTCTATTTCGGTGATGAGTGAAATCCAAATAGGAACTTGATTTTGGCAGATTTTTTCAAAGATTCAAAGTCTTTCCGTCATCTACAGGGCGAAAAATTAAATTAGTAGAATAATAGATAATCATCTTTTAAACAATTTCCCCCTTTACTCATATATACACAGTTTAGATTTTTTAGTTATTTTACGTTAGATTCGCATAAGAAATAGCAGAGTCCAGCATTACCCTTCAATCTATTCATTAACCTAAAAAACTATTTCTATTATTAAAAACATCCTGCAAGCTGTTTTCAACCTGCCCAATACTTAAAAATAAATAAAGATAAAAGAAAGTCATGTCACTCTTTGACAATGACTGAAGGCATTTTATGCCCATCCCGTTTTGACGCACTTGAATTCCATTGCAGTTAATAATATACTTACTTAAATTATTAAATTACTAAAATGGACTACTCTGGCAATCATCTCCGCGTGTTAATCATCGAGGAAAATGAGGGGGATTACATCATCATTGAAGAATTACTCAATGCGGAGTTTCCCTCCAGCGAAATCAAACATGCGCGTACATTTTCTGATGCAGCGCTATTGCTAAAAGCCAACGAACAGTGTGACGCCATCCTGCTTGACCTGACGTTGCCCGATGCGCGGGGCGAAAAATTGGTACAGAATATTATCGGTTTAGCCAAACAAACTCCGGTCATTGTCCTCACCGGCTACAGCGATAAAAACTTTGGCATCAAAACGCTCGCGTTGGGCGTAGCCGATTACCTGCTGAAAGACGAACTCAGCGGGCTACAGCTTGCAAAATCTATTTCTTATGCAATAGAAAGAACTAAAATCAACAGGCAACTTCAGCAATCGGAAGAAAAATACCGCAACCTGTTTCAGTTCAGCCCCCTGCCGATGATTGTGCTCAAAAAAGATACTTTTAAAATTTTGGACGTCAATAATCCCGCGCTTACATTTTATGGTTATACAAAAGAAGAAGCGCTCGCCATGACTGTCCTTGATTTTTTGCCGGGAGAACACCATCAAAAATTCATCAATTTCCTGTATGAAATCAAACAACAGGATAAAAAAATAGATTTCGGCATTCACACACACCTGAAGCGCAGTGGCGAACAGGCGCGCATGGAAGTGTCCGGTCATTTTATTCAATATCAGGAAAAAGACTGCCTGATGGTGATTTGCCATGACGTGACGGAGCGCGAACGCTACCTGAATGAACTCACACAGTTGAATATTTCCTTAGAGCAAAAAGTACAGGAGCGAACGCAGGAGTTGCAAGATGCCAATAAAGAATTGAAAACCTTCAACTATTCCGTTTCACATGATTTACGCAACCCGCTCAATGCCATGGGTATTTTCGTGTCGCTGCTCGAAAAGCCGGTTACACAAAAATTGAATGATAAGGAATTGACCTACTTACAGCAGATTAAGAAAAGCATCCACAATATGAATGCGCTGATTGATGACTTGCTATCATTTTCAAATGCTGGAAAAGCGGAACTCAGAGTTTCAAGAATTAATCTCTCTAAACTCGCCCGTGAAGTGGTTGACGGACTAATGCCGGATGCGGCTTCCGTATATCATCCTGAAATTATCATCAAAGATTCGCCTGATTCCTTTGGCGACTATACACTTATCCGGCAAACCTTGATAAATCTTTTTTCAAACGCGCTTAAATATTCAGGGAATCATAAAAAGCCGGTAATAACGATGGAAGCAAAACCTGAAAAAGAGATGATTCAGTATAGGATAACAGACAATGGTATCGGCTTTGACATGAAAGACGCGGAGCAACTGTTTAAACCATTTTGCCGGCTTGAAAATAGTGCCGGATTTCCCGGAACCGGAATTGGTCTATCAATTGTTGCAAGAATCATTTCAAGACATGGCGGAAAAGTCTGGGCGGAATCAAAGCCGGGAGCCGGTTCTCGTTTTTATTTTACATTACCGGCAGTTGTTAAATAAATTCAAGTTTCTTTATTTTTTTACACAAAATTAATTCGACACATAGTTTGTGGGAAAGGGCTAAAGCCCTTGAAGGTGTAAGACAAATTGCACTTATTTTGTCATGCTCCGAGTATCGGAGCATCCACATGTGTTTGTAATCAGCAGGGGACGGCATAAAGCCGGAATGAAAACTGTACAATTTGTCTTACACCCAGCCCTTGACAATGTAGTGACGGGCGTTATATACCCCCCCGATAAATTGGGGGCTATCTGAATAAATCCATCCATGGGTTTCATATTTCTCCGCCCTGTTTGTGCCTTTCACCGTGTATTACCTGCCATTCATCGAATACCACCGTCTGATACGCTTAAACACACGTAAAATATACTCATTTAACAAAATTTACATAATGTTTGAAACAGCATCAACAATTACAGAAAAAATCATCAACATGGAAAAGGAAGAAAAATTTGTACCGGCAAGAACAATGCTTGTGGAGGACCACCCGATCTTCAGAGTAGGCATCAGGGCGGTATTGGAACAAACACCTGCCATCTCGCTGATTGATGAAGCCGGCACCGGAGAAGAAGCGGTTGGTAAAACCGATGAAAAATCGTTAGACATTATCATCATGGATATCAATATCCCCATCATTGATGGTATTCAGGCTACTAAAATCATTAAAGGGCGTCATCCTGAAATTAAAATATTGATTTTTTCCGCAATTGAAGAACCCGAAACGGTCATCAGCGCGATTAAAGCAGGCGCTGACGGTTATATCTTTAAGACCGATAACCCAAATGAATTGCTGAATGCCATTGAAAAAGTAATGGGCGGTGAAAATTACCTCAGCCAGCGAATTTCCAACAAATTGATTCCTCACTTGATTGGCAAAAAGCATGAATCAGGTGAGGAATGTGAAAAAAAATGCGAAGAACTCACCGGCAGGGAACATGAAATTTTATCCTTTGTGCTGGAAGGAAAAACCAGTAAGGAAGTATCAAAAATATTATTTCTCAGCGTGCGAACCGTAGAAACTCATCGCTATAATATGATGAAGAAAATCGGCTGCTCCAGCACAGCGGAAATATTTAAGTACGCGATAGATAACAAACTGATATGATTCGACTTTTTTTAACTAATAATACCGATGTAGAGCTGAAGTTCTTTCGCAACATGCTGCTGATAGGCGCTGTGGCGACTTTGGGGTTCGGCTGGCTGATACAGATTTCATCTGAAACTGTCAATGAAAATTTTCAAGAAAGAATCGTGGTAGCGCTCCTGTGTTTCGGAATCTACGCGCTCACATTTCTCAGCGACTGGGTAAAGAAGCAGACCCATCATTTCGTGAATACATTATTCGCGCTGGCTTTTATCGTCATCATGAATAAGATGGTAAGCAACAATT
>JBGTCY010000154.1:0-2686 GCA_041748615.1 Chitinophagales bacterium | reverse complement strand
AAACCGCTATCTGCTTCTCAATAATCATGTCGCGGTCTGTTAATCTTTTTGATAACTAAAAAATAACAATGTGTAATTTTAGAATCTTGTGAGAAAATCAGCAGAACCTAATTATAGATAAATAAATTCTAAGCATTGTATTTTATTAATTTCGGCATAGAATCGGAATGTATGTATAATTTATGTACTATAAATTATAGTATAATAATTAAATTTAAAAATCATGATTCGTGAATTTATGAAATAGATGGTAATGGATTTTTAGGGGAGTTTACATTCATTCAGACATGTTTGTTGCTTTAACTTTTAATATAAACCGAAATTATTTTTTCTGATTGCTATAATTTTCAAACATGAGCATCCTCACCCAAATTCACGACACCGGAGAAGGAAAAATTTTTCAAATCACGATCAATCGTCCGGAGGTCTATAATTGTATCAATGGCGAAGCGGCAAGTCAACTGCTTGAAGCATGGAAAAAATTCAGGGATGATACCTCCCTCACGGTGGCTGTTTTACATGGTGCGGGCGAACAATCGTTTTGCTCCGGGGCTGATTTAAAATCATTAAACGAGTTAGTGAATATCAACGCGGATGTAAAAGAAGTCAGTGATTTTATACAGCATGGAACCGGACCGATGGGTGGCACCCGTATCATTCAGATAAAACCTGTTATCACCGTTTCGCAGGGATATACTTATGCCGGTGGACTTGAACTGTTTTGTCACGGACATATCCGCCTGGCTGAAGAACGGGCGACTTTTTCTGTTTCATGCAGAAGATGGGGCGTTCCGTTGGCGGATGGGGGAACGGTGTATCTGCCGCGACTCATCGGTATGGGAAACGCGCTGCCACTTATCATTACCGGACAAAAAATTTCTGCTGAACGGGCATTTAAAATTGGATTAGTTTGGGAGTTGATTGAAAACGGAAAAGGACTTGAGCGCGCACTGCAATACGCCCGTCAGATTTGCGCTCAACCCCGCGATGCGCTCATGGCTGATTTATCTTCCGCCATCAATGGGTATCATTTATCCATGGACGATGCCCTTAGATTGGAAGCGGAAAAAATTTATGATGTAGTCAGGAGTGAAAGTATTCAAAAGGGCGTTGCCCGCTTCATCAGCGGTGACAGGTCATGGTTTGAATAATATCTCTTTTTAGCAAAGTTGTCAAATAACATCTGTAATTTGAAGCCTGAACAGCAGCAGTTATTAGACTTTAGATATGAGATGAATTTGGGAAATTATTTTGACAATCTTCCTTATTCAGCGATGCTTCCTGAATATGAGTAGTTCACAATTTCTTTATTTTTCTTTTGCCACAGGGCTGTGCCGGAAATTACATTTCCATCTAATGTTCCTGTCCAAACCATGATGCCTTCTTGGGGGCTGAAAATTTTAACTTCAAAAGTAACCTTACCCTCTTTTTCTCCGACCGTATAACGGGTTTTGATGTATTCCGCTGACTTTTTACCGGCTACTTCAAACCTGTTATCCTTGAAGATTAATTGTTCTTTAACGCCTTCTTTTTTAACAGACTCTTCTGTATTTTCTTCATTTACTTCCGTTAAAAGGATATTGAATGTTTTACCTGCAAAAGGGTCTCCCGAAAAATTACCGTTTGCTTGTAATCCGGCAGAAAAAATCAATAAGAAAAAAGTGAATGAAAGCAAACTTTTCATTTTGCTGTTAGTGATGAAATTTGTGGAGCGCATCAAAATTTTATTTTACTTTCAAATGTAAGCATTTTCCAAAGTACAGCAATAATAAATGGTAATAAATGGTAGCGTTCACAAGTGCAAACGCTATTTTTACCGCGTAGTATGTCATTAAAGTCAATTATAACAAATTACATTTATTCAAAACCGCGTTTGGCGCGAATAACTGCTAAAGTCAGGGAAATCAAACTGCCCGGATTTGACGGAGTGCCGTTGTATGTGGTGCTCAAGTTTTTTTTAGATGAAATTAAAAGGGATGTGATTTCCGTGCGCGCCCGGGCGATTTCATTTACTTTTTTTATGGCATTATTCCCCGCGTTAATCTTTGTCTTTTCACTGATTCCATATATTCCTGTTGAAAATTTACAAATTAACCTTGTGAATTTTATTCGGGAGTTGTTGCCGGAGGATACTTTTCATTTAATTGAAAATACTGTGATTGGTGTGGTTAATCAGCAACATGGAGAGTTGTTGTCCATCAGTTTGTTTTTTTCACTTTTTCTTTCTACTAATGGAGTGATGGCGATGATGGAATCATTTGATAAATCCTATGCGGTTTTTTCAAAAAGGAGTGCCTGGCGCAAGCGCTGGGTAGCTTTAAAGCTCACTTTGGTGCTCATTTTTCTATTAGTAATGTCCATGTTGACAATTATTGGTGGAAATAAAGTTTTAAAACTGCTGATTGTGAATTTCAGCACGCTGTCTCCTTTCAACATCATCTTGTTCAGCACGCTCAAATGGATTATTATCATCCTGCTTTTTTTTAATGCGATATCCTTCATTTATTATTATGGTCCTGCAGTGAAGAAAAAATTCAAATTTATTTCTGCCGGCTCTACACTCGCCACTATTTTCGTGATTCTGATTTCAATCGGCTTTTCTTATTTCGTCAATAATTTCGGTCAGTATAACCGCATTTATGGTTCCATTGGCGCAATCGCTGGGTAGCTTTAAAGCTCACTTTGG
>JBGTCY010000153.1:0-46724 GCA_041748615.1 Chitinophagales bacterium | reverse complement strand
TACCATGAGAATGATTATTCTGTTTATGTAGCCGTGTCATTCTATGAAAAACGAATAGCTTCTATTTTCAGAACGGACGATAATAATCACCGGAATGAATGGATTGACTTCAAGAAATTTACTTACCCGGATAAGTTTGATAAGAAACAGACAGAGCAGGAGGTGAATGGCGATTGTGTAACAACCGAGTATTGCTGTAATGACCAGGTTGTCGAGAAAAAAATCAGAATGGGATTTTCACCCGATGTTGAAACTGAATTGATTGCTATTGGGGATTTTGATTTTTCCGGAGAGATGATTAAGGTGCGCAGTTTTTCGGAGGAGATATCCTCATTAAACAGCCCTTATGGAAGGAGTTATTATGAGCCGCCCGACTTTAAAGATGGCTTGCCGGTGTGCCCGCGCAATCACACTGACGAAATCATCCCAATCGTTTATGGTTATCCGATGAATATGGAAGAAGCGTTAGCTGAAGAAAGAGAAGGTAAAATCAAACTTGGAGGGTGCGTAAATATGTCCCGGAAATATTATTGCAAGCGGCATAAGATGCGATTTTAGCCAAAAGTAAACGCGCAAAAGTCCCTAATAAATCCCCAACTCTGGCACGAGTACCCGCTCATTGGTTCAACGCGCCCGGCTCTCTCTCCCGAAGTAAGAAAAGATTTCCCCCGAAAAAACTATATTCGCTATACACTCCCCCGTTTTTTCAAAGCAATAAAACTTCCCGATATGAAGACCGCACAGTTATCGCTGTTTGACGCACCGGCATCGCCAAAGCACAAAAAGCAACGCAAGCAGCAAGTAAAATCCGCAACAGAAAACGACATTGCCATCGCGGAAAAACCTAAAGTCGAACTGCCGCCTATCGAGTTGCCCTCTGCGAAATTCGATATCATCGAGCAGTTCGCCCTCGCCCTGCAAAACCGTGACGCCATCGGCATGAAGCAGATGCTTGCAGAAAAATTGGATGGGTTAGCTTTTAAAACACCGGATGAATTTATCAGCAAGTTTACCGGCTACTGCGATAAGATGGAGAAAAAGCACAAGGGCATTTTCGTACAAACCGTTCCGGGCAAATGCGGTTTGTACAAAGAATGTTTGTTCGGTAAACGGGGTCTGGGCGTTTCCGTCAGCACCATTAAAGGAAATAAGCTGCTGTGGCGATTTAACTTGATTTTCCATATCCCTTACAACGGCTTTCGCCTTGATATGCGCAGGTGCGCCAATTTTGTCGTTCAGCACGAGGAAGTGCCGTATTGAGTTTGGCTAAAGCCGAAAGAGGTTATCTTCTTATTTCACCAACCCGATGCCTCCGGTTATTCGTTACAAAACCCCGCCACAACATTTCCAAACCCCTCACTCATACCTCAACGCCTCAATCGGGTCAAGTTTCGAAGCTTTGATTGCCGGATATAATCCCGCTAACAATCCGATGACAAAACAAAAGGCGAACCCCGAAAAAATCCAAACCCAGGGAACAATGAAATTCCCTTTCAGCAAAAACGAAACCCCGTTGCCCGCCAACATGCCGAGCGCGATGCCGATGATGCCGCCCAACTGGCAAATCACCACCGACTCCGTCAGAAACTGCGCTTTAATGATTTGATTAGTCGCGCCTATCGCTTTGCTGATACCGATTTCGCGGGTGCGCTCCGCCACGGCAACCAGCATGATGTTCATCAATCCGATGCCCGCTGCCAGCAGCGTAATCAGCCCGATGGCGGTGGCGGCAACCGTCACATAACGCAACTCGTCAATCACGGTCGTGGCTAATTTGTCGCTCCGGCTCACTTCAAAATCATCCTCCTCTGCCGGACCCAGCCTGCGGATGCTGCGGAAAACACCGCGCGCCTCCTCTGCGGCATCATCCAGCAATTCAGGATGACTCACGCCCACGCTCACCGCGTACTTTTCGGTCGTGGAAGAAAAAATCTTCCGCGCGTTCCGCACCGTCACCAACACCACATTATCGCTGCCAATCATGCTCGAACCTTTTTCCTTCAACACGCCAATCACCCGGTAGCGCACGTTGCCAATGGCGATTTCGCTGTTTTCAATCGTATCCCGCTTGTCATACAACCTTGCCGCCAGCGCGTTTCCAATCATGCAGAAATTTGCGCCCGTTTCCAATTCATGCCGCGAAAAATTTCTGCCCGCGCTCAGTTGATACCCCGACACCTGCAGGTAATTCTCATCCACACCCATCACCGTTACATTCGGGTTGGTTTTTTCCATACCCCGCTTCACCTGCGCCACACTGCTCGCCCGCGTATTGATGGACACCAATGCGTCATGCTCATAGCGCTTGCGAAATTCCAGCGCCTGCTCATAAGTCACGGGCGGCATCTCTTTCACCTCGCCTGCCCTCCCGCCCCTTGCAAACATCCCTTTCGTTCGCAGCGTGAAAGAATTCGAACCCATCGCTGAAAAATTTGTGATGATGGATGACTTGATGCTTTCAATCGCAGTCAGAATCCCCACCAGCGCCATAATTCCAATCGCGATAATCGCCACCGTCAGCGATGCGCGCAACAGATTGCTGCGAATCGCCTTCAGCGCAAGTTGAATATTCAGCAGCCAGGGCATCGGGGGGTAAGTCTAAAGTTTAGCGTTTAAAGTTTAAAGATAGTCAGCAGTTTACCGCTTTCGGTCTGTTTAAAATTTCACAAGAATCTCAATCCCAAAACCCATCAACCACCACAAAGTTCACCACAAAAAATTCTCAACGCATCAAATTTAATCATTAACTGTCGTCTGTCGTCAATGAACTGTCGTCTATCGTCCGTGGACTGTCGTCTGTCATCCGTGGTCTGTCGTCTATTAACTATGGACTAAAATGGCGCTTGCTATCGTACGTCTATGCCTTTCTTTGACTCGCAGCGTCCCGCGATTGAGGTCTCTTACCTCCGAGCGGGGAAGAAAAATGTATAATAATCATCATCTTGCATGCAAACAAACTCACCCAAAATCAAAGTCAATGGAGTGCATATTTCCAACGCTTTATAAATACATTATAAAGAACTTTCACTGTTTATCAAGGATTTAGAGCGAATATAAACTGAAGGGAAACTTTCAGATAAAACATTACCTTTGGTTCAAAAAAATTAGAGAGTAATACCATCAAATGGCTCATCCAAGAAAGGAAATAAAAATTACGAAACCAAAAAATCTTGAAGAACTTGCAGAAAAAGCAAGGCAACGGAGTTTTATTGGATCCAAAGCATTGACGGAAACCGAAATAAAGGAGAAACTTCAGAAACTGTTGCAAAGCCCCAGTTCTGATTATAGAGCCATTTTTAAACTTACAAAGGACTTATCAAAACTGGATAAAAAGTTTCAGCGTTTTTTTGTTGATGCAAAAACACTAATTCATTTAGGACGAGACAGCATCAAAGACCATACAACAGCACTTCTCGAATTAGTAAAGAACAGCTATGACGCGGATGCAAAAAATGTAGATGTGGATGTATTTTGCAAAAAAGAAAGTGACATCATTCGTGTTGCCGACAATGGCTTTGGAATGACAAAGCACGACTTGATAAATGGCTGGCTTCACATCGGCTTTTCAGGAAAGAGAGCTTCTAAACACAGCCAGACAGGAAGAAGAAAAACTGGTGAAAAAGGAATAGGGAGAATTTCTGCTGACCGATTGGGGGGGGTTCTTGAACTTATCACCAAATCAGAAACAGACGGAATTGTTGGATTGAAAATAAATTGGGACGAGTTTGATACAGAGGGGAAAGATATATCAGACATTGATGTTGAACTTTTCTACCCGAAATCAATAAACATTCCAAATAAGGAAGGAAAGCCAAGCGAAACGGGAACTGAAATTAGAATCTCAAAGCTTCGTCAGAGTTGGACAATATCAAATATTGAAAACCTCTATTATGAACTATCCGCACTTACACCACCATTCAATGAAGTAAAAGATTTCCAAGTTGAATTGAAGAACGATGTTGCCCCATCTTTTTCTAAAAAAGTAAATTCAGAATTTTTCAAAGCGGCAGAAATAGAATTGACTGCTGTATATGATGGTAAAGGTTCAGACATTATTTACACCATAAAAGATAAATACACCGATAAAGAAGATGTGCAGACCATTCAGTGGCAAAATCTCCTTCAAAAAATGCAGAAGAATGACAGCGAAGAAGTTTCAGAAGACCTTCGTTGCGGACCTGTTTCTCTAAAATTACTTTTCTTCCTGCGTGAAGCCGCTTCAGTAGCCGGGACTGATTTTAAACTTTCCGAGTTAAGAGAATTTTTAGACAACAATGCAGGGGTAAAAATATATCGTGACAACATTGCCGTCAAACCCTACGGCTTTCCAAGTTCTCAATTCGGATATGATTGGTTAGAACTTGCTGAAAAAAAGGCAAAGGATCCTGCTGGTGTTGGTCGTGGCGCAGACAGTTATACAGTTACCCCCAATCAATTGATAGGCGCAATATTTATTACAAGAGACGGAAATTTAAATCTAACAGATAGTGCTGCAAGAGAAGGTTTAGTAGAATCAGAAGCATTTTTTGATATAAAGAACTTAGCCTTAGGGTCATTAAAAATATTAGAAACACATAGAGCTAATACCTACCAAAAAAGCAGAGAGTCGAAAAAAACATCAGCATCAAAAGAAGCTGAACAAATTCAAACACAGCTTTTCTCTGTTAAAGAAGAATTGGAGTTAATTAAAACAGAGATAGAATCTAAAGCAGCAAAATCATCCTCTCCTAACATTACCCGATCAATTGAAAAAAGCATTGAGAGAGTTGAAGTAATTACCAAGAAAGCTGACAAGACTATTTCTGACCTTTTAAATTGGAACAGAGTTTTAAGCGGACTTGCTACAATTGGGATTTCATCAGCAGTATTTGGACATGAAACAGAAGGTTCAATTTCTCTTTTCACCACTGCTACAGACAATGCACGACTATTAATCCGAAATACTCCACCTGACATTGATACTGCAATTTCAGAATTGGATAAGGCATTAAAACATTCTAAGAAAGTTGCAGCTTGGGGGGCATACGCACTTACAAGGGTTCAGCGTGAAAAGAGAAGTAAGAAAAAAGTAAACATCAAGAATACCATTGAAGCAGTTGTGAAAGAGTTGAAACCAGCATTTGAAGCATCTTCAATTAAGTTGGAAGTAATAGGAGAATTGCTTGTGAGCAAAACTTATCAGATGGATATTGAATCCATACTTATAAACTTATTGACAAACTCTTACACTGCTTGCAATCAGAAACCCGGGATAAGAAAGGTTGCCATTTATGTTGACAGAGAAGATACCAAGCGAGGTGGCAAAGGATATTATTTTTCTGTTGCCGACACTGGACATGGAATTGCCAAAGAATTTCAGAATAGAATTTTTGAACCGTTATTCTCCACTAAAACAGTAGCCACAGGCGGAAGCAAAAGTGTTGGAACAGGATTAGGATTGACAATAGTAAAATCTATTGTAGATGATTTGCAGGGAGAAATAAAAATTGACCACGATCCTGAATTAAAAGGAGCCCGTTTTAAAATTTGGTTACCTAAAGAATAACAACATGGCAAAAATTGTAATCGTTGATGACAACAAAGATCAACGAGGAACTTATGCAATTCGTTTAAAACAGTTTCTCAAAGAACTGAATTCAGATATTCAAGTAATTGACGTTTTCCCTTTTGAAAAACCAAGTCACTATTATGGATTTATAGATGCTGAGAATATCGCTGCAATAATTGTTGATGAGAAACTGCATAATGATAGCCAACCCGATAAACTTCCAGTAGATTACAATGGAAGTGATTTGGTTATGTTTATTAGAGAACGATACAAGTATATTCCATTTTTTACTTTGACGAATTACCCAGAAGACCAAGTGTTACAGGAAAAAATCAATGAATACGATTACATTTTTTCGAAGAAGGAATTTACAATCAAACAAGTTGAAATAATCCAAAGAGCTTGTCAAAGATATTTAATTGAAAACCAAAAAGAGCTTTCTATGTATAACGACCTCACAAGAAAAATTGCCTCAGGGAAAGCAGCAGGTAATGATATTGAAAAGTTAAAAGCATTGCAGCAGAAACTTGAAATCCCTGTTAGTACTGACTTAAAAGATCGTGAAGAATGGTTAAAAGAATTTGAAAAGCAGATTGCTTCACTTGAAGAAATAAAGTCAAAGCTTGAAAAGAAATTAAAGAAATGAATTGGCGATTAGTAATTAAAGACCCTAAGAAGCAACCTGATAAAGGTGCTTATTCTGACTGGAAAGAACAGATTGCAGAAGAATGTTTTTATCAGTGTGTCTATTGCTCCATTCATGAAGGGCAGTTTGGAGGTATCAACAATTATCACATTGACCATTTCAGACCGAAATCAATTTTTACAAAACTTGAAAACGACATACTCAATCTTTTTTACGCTTGTCCAATCTGTAACAGATTTAAAAGTGATGATTGGCCTGCCGAACCAAATTTAAGTTTAGTAAGTTATCCCGACCCTTCGCAAAATGATTATGCAAGCTTGTTCACTTTGAAAAATGATTTTCAAATTGAAGGGAAACATACTGCTTCTCAATATTTGGTTTTAAGATTATTCCTTAACAGAGCACAGCTAATAATGGAGAGAAGGGAAGAAATTAAAATAAAGGAAGCAACAGAATTAATGAAAGAATTATCCGCATTGATTGACAAAGTTGGTAAATATGATATGAAGGAAGCATATGAAACATTGAAAGTGGTTGACAAAGTGAAAAACAATATTCAGGAATTGTGTGAACAGAGAAAGAAAATAAGACCTTACGCATTAAAAGACATAAGAAAAATTTGAAAAATAAAAAAAAGACCGGCTCATTCTACACTCCTAAAAGCATTGCTGACTTTTTGGTAAGTTACCTTTTTGATAAACTTCAGGACAAAGAAAGCATTACGGTTTTAGAACCAAGTGCGGGTGACGGCATTTTTGTAAAGACATTTTACAACGACAAAACTCATTCAGATAAGATCAAACAGGTTGTTGCCGTAGAACAGAGCAAGAGGGAGTTGAACAAGATTATAAAAGAAGTGAAACATAAATCACTTTCAACAATTCATTCTGACTTTTTAGAATTTCAAAATGAGAACCAGCAAAAATTCTCATTAGTAGTTGGCAATCCGCCATACATAAAAAAGAATTTGTTGAAAGCACATCAAATTGAATATTGTAAGACGATTCATCAAAAAGCAAATCTTGCAGACACCAAACCAAAAAATATCTGGACTGCATTTTTAGTTCGTTGCGTAGAGTTCACTGCTGAAGATGGAATACTTGCTTTCGTTCTTCCTTCGGAATTACTTCAGGTAAAATTCGCAGCAGAACTTCGTGATTTAATTTTAAAACAGTTTGAGAGAGTGGAGATTTTTACTTTCAACGAATTGCTTTTTAAAGATTGTAAAGGGCAAGACACTTTACTTTTAATCGGTGAAAGGAAGTCAGATGAAAAAGGTGTGTACTATTGTAATATTGACAAACTTAAAGACCTCGAAGCAAGAAAATTCACTCTTGCTCAGAACATAAAAATCAAGGAATCAAAATGGACACATCATCACCTTGAGACAGAAGAGATTGAGCTACTTGAAAGATTGAAAGAAAAATTAAAAACCGTAAATGATTATTGTAGCTCAAAGGCAGGAATAGTTACAGCCGCCAACGATTACTTTATCGTTGATTTAAAAACTGTAGAGGAGTATTCACTTCACGAATTTGTGAAACCGATTATTCAAAAGGGAGTTTTTGTGAATGGAAGTGTTGAGTTAAGCGAAGTAGAATTTCAAATGTTGATTAAAAAGTCAAAACCAACATACTTAATTGCGATTGACAAACACTCTCAAATCAGGAGTAATGCAAAGTTTTGGAAATACAAGCAAATCGGTGAGGACAAAAACCTTCATAAGCGATATAAAACTTCAATCAGAGAAAACTGGTATGAAGTGCCGAATGTTGGCACAGCGCCAGAAGCTTTCTTCTTTAAGAGATGTAATCAATATCCAAAGTTGATTAAGAACACTGCAAATGTTTTAGCGACAGACAGTGCTTACACAATCACAATGAAAGACAATTTTGAAGTTGAGAATTTGATTTACTCATTTTACAACTCACTGACACTTGCATTTGCAGAATTATATGGGAGATATTATGGTGGTGGAGTTTTAGAATTGACACCGAATGAATTTAAAAAACTACCAGTTCCCTACTTGTATATGAACTCAGAACAATTTAGAAATTATGTTTCAACTTTCAAGACAAAGAGTTCAATCAAAGAGATTTGCAAACAAAACGACAGAACAATTTTGAAATCGGTTGACAGAAATTTAAGTGATGAAAACCTTGACAAAATTTACAGCATTCGGGAGAAACTATATTTGAGAAGAATAAAAACTAATTAGCTACGCAGTGTTGACAGTTTATAAACACTATCTGGCTTATACCCTTCGGACTTTTCTATTTATTTTTAAAAGAATAATCCACAACTTTCCGTCTTCACCCGATTTCAGCATCCAATTTTGCTATTTTTGTAAAAATTAATTCCTCACAAAACACCCAACCCATGGCATTCGATTTCGACATGATTAAACGCGCTTACGAGCGCCTCCCCTACCGCATCGAAAAAGCGCGTAAAACATTGAACCGCCCGCTCACGCTCACGGAAAAAATCCTCTATTCTCACCTGTTTGATGCCGAAAACGTGCAGGAATTACCGCGCGGCAAGGCGTATGTGGACTTCGCGCCTGACCGTGTTGCCATGCAGGATGCGACTGCTCAGATGGCATTGCTGCAATTCATGTCAGCAGGCATTGATAAAGTAGCGGTTCCTTCCACCGTGCATTGCGACCACCTCATTCAGGCAGAATTAGGTGCCACAAAAGATTTGGAAAAAGCGCTCACCGGCAACAAAGAAGTATTTGATTTTCTGGCTTCAGTATCCAACAAATACGGCATCGGTTTCTGGAAGCCGGGCGCGGGCATCATCCATCAAGTGGTTTTGGAACAGTACGCTTTCCCGGGAGGCATGATGATTGGAACGGACTCGCATACGGTGAACGCAGGCGGTTTAGGAATGATTGCGATTGGTGTTGGTGGCGCGGATGCGGTGGACGTCATGTCCGGCATGGCATGGGAACTGAAAATGCCGAAACTGATTGGCGTGAAACTCACCGGCAAAATGAGCGGCTGGACTTCCGCGAAAGACGTGATTTTGAAAGTGGCGGGCATCCTCACCGTGAAAGGCGGCACCGGCTACATCCTTGAATATTTTGGCGATGGCGCAAAGAATATCAGTTGCACGGGCAAAGGCACCATTTGCAACATGGGCGCTGAAATCGGAGCCACCACTTCCACTTTTGGATATGATGATTCGATGAAGCGTTACCTCGAATCAACCGACAGAAAAGATGTTGCCGCAGAAGCGGAAAAAGTGAAAGAACATTTAACCGGTGATGCTGAAGTATATGCCGATCCCAAAAAATATTTCGACCAGGTGATTGAGATTGACTTGTCGAAATTAGAGCCGCACATTAACGGACCATTCACGCCTGACAGGGCATTTCCGCTTTCCGAATTCGGCAAAGCTGTGAAAGAAAACAACTGGCCCTCCAAATTGGAAGTGGGATTAATCGGCTCCTGCACAAACTCTTCGTATGAAGATATGACCCGTGCTGCTTCGGTCGCGCAACAAGCTTTGGACAAAGGATTGAAAGCGAAATCGGAATACACGGTAACGCCCGGCTCCGAGCAAGTGCGTTACACTGCCGAAAGAGACGGACTGTTAAAAGTGTTTGAAAACATCGGTGGCGTTGTGCTGGCAAACGCCTGCGGTCCGTGCATCGGGCAGTGGAAACGTCACAATACCTCCCCCGAAAACCCCAATTCGATTATCACTTCTTTCAACCGGAATTTCGCGAAACGCAATGACGGCAACCCGAATACGCACGCTTTTGTCGCTTCCCCTGAAGTGGTAACTGCATTGGCAATAGCGGGTGATTTGACGTTCAATCCCGTTACTGATTCGCTCACGAACGAGAAAGGCGAACAAGTGAAATTTGATGAACCGAAGGGCATCGAATTACCTCCCTCCGGTTTCGCGGTGGAAGATGCGGGCTACCAGGCGCCTGCCGAAGATGGCAGCAAAGTGCAAGTACTCGTTGATGCGAAATCAGACCGCCTGCAAATTCTCGAACCGTTCAAACAGTGGGAAGGCACGGATTTGAAAGGATTGAAACTCCTGATTAAAGCAAAAGGCAAATGCACCACCGACCACATTTCGATGGCAGGTCCGTGGCTGAAATATCGCGGACATTTGGACAACATCGCCAACAATACGCTCACAGGCGCGGTAAATTTTTTCAACGACAATACAAATTCAATTAAAAATCAACTCACGGGTGAGTACGGTGAAGTGCCAGCCGTAGCCCGCGCTTACAAAGCAAAAAACATCGGATGGCTCGTGGTGGGCGATGAAAACTATGGCGAAGGTTCTTCCCGCGAACATGCCGCCATGCAGCCGCGCTTTTTAGGCGGACGCGCGATTCTCGTGCGCTCTTTCGCAAGAATCCATGAAACGAATTTGAAGAAGCAAGGGATGCTGGCTTTAACATTTGCCAACCCGGCAGACTACGACCGTATCCAGGAAGACGACACGATTGATATTCTTGGCTTAACGGATTTCAAGCCTGGAACGCCACTCACTTTACAACTCACGCATAAAGACGGCAGTACCATACAGTTCCATGTGAATCATACTTTCAACCAACAACAAATCGAATGGTTCAAAGCGGGCAGCGCGTTGAATAGAATGAAGGAATTGCAGAGGCAGTTGCAGGATTGATGCTCAGGAGGGAGTTTTCAAAATATTTAACTTGTGATTGGTGAATTCAATATTTATTCAAAAAAAGAAAATCACAGTGAAATATTTACAGCATTTAATCATAACGGTAACGCTGGCATTAATCGGATTAAAATCCGAGCCTGTAAAATGCCAGATAATAGAATTTGAAGCTGCTTCGGATAAGAAAAATTATGCGATAAACGAGCAGATAAAGATTACGTTCACTGTAAATGAAAAAGGTGAAAATTTTGAAGCCCCTGATTTTAAAGATTTTGAAAAAGTTTCAGGTCCAAACACATCTAAAAGTGTCTCTATTGTAAACGGAGAAACCACTGTAAAAAACGGCTACACTTACATTCTTCGCGCCAAAGGGTCTGGCGCTTTTTCCATTCCTCCTGCAAAAATTGAAGTGGATGGCAATAAATATGAATCCAATAAGTTAACCATTCACGTAAGCGCTGATTCTGCTTTAGTCTCTGTAAACACTGAAAGATTCAATATAAATGAAAATGACCTGTTCGTAGAACTGACATTGAACAAGGAGAAGGTAAGATTAAATGAAGTAGTAATTGCCAGTTATCGCCTGTATTCCACCTTTGAATCAAACCACATTCAAGATTGGAACTTTAAGATACCGGAAAACATGTGGGTTGAAGATATTGTGCATGAAGAAGTTTTGACAGAACACCATGAAAAAAAGCTGCACAATAAAACATATAAGGTTTATTTACTAAAAACAGAATTGTGGTATCCGTTGAAAGAAGGACAGGCACCGGTTCTTCCATTTTCTGTCAGCGTAAGAATTGATAAGAAAATCAAAACCCCAGTATCGAAATCAAAGTCTGGCGGTATTTTTGATGATTTTTTTGGTTCTTATGAAATGGTGGATACCGTGGTAACAATTAGTTCGGACGGATTAACATTAAATGTACTGCCCGATGATTCCGGAGATATTCAATCACCTTCCAAAGAGGAAATTTTAGCCTTGTTCAATTCTTCCAAGCAGGAAAAAATTTCTGCATCAACTCCACATGTATTGTTTCTTGTTGATGTATCCGGTTCCATGATGTGCAAGGATTTTTCACCTTCACGCCTTGAAGCCATTCAAACTTTCTTGCGTGCATTTGTAAAAAATCGGAAAAATAAAAAAATCGGAATTGCAAGCTTTGCAAATAATGTTATTATCAATCATGATTTTACATCTGACGCAACCGCTCTGAATAAAGCCATTCATGAACTGAAAATTAACACTGAGAATGACGGAACCGCTATCGGGATGGCGATTTATGCAGCAGTAAACCAATTGAAAAACGTGGATGGCGAAAAAACAGTAGTGTTAATTACTGACGGGCTGAATAATGCAGGAAATATTGCGCCATTAACTGTTGCTGAACTTGCACAAAAATTCCATATTCAATTTTTGGTGTTGGGTATAGGCGCATCAGGACAAGCACAGTGTCCGTTTACGAAAGGCAACGAAATTATTTTCGACACAAAAAAGATAATTATTGATGAAAACCTGTTAGAGAACATCGCATTAAAAACCAATGGCAGTTACCTGCGAATTTTAAATGAAAAGGAGTTATTAAAGTCGTTGGAAAAATTATAGAATAGAATACATTCCTACCTTCTGGTGCAATAAGGGAGAGAAAAACTTATTGTAGAAAACCCTTTCGCGCTCGTTTACCTTAGCGTACTTTTTATTCAAAGAAATCTACGTTTGATTTTATTCTCGCTGATTTTAGCTTTAATCATTCGATAACTTTGATTAAGCAACCATTCGAGGCGATTTAGCTTCATTAAGTTATTCTTCATTCTATTCCAACTCCCCATTCAATATGCGTTTATTCATTTTTTTTGCTGCCGTTTTATTTTCACTACCGATTATTTCCCAAATCAATCCCACCAACATCACCATCGCCCGCGACAGTTATGGCATCCCGCATATTTTCGCGAAAACGGATGCTGAAGTAGCTTATGGTCTTGCCTGGGCGCACAGCGAAGATGATTTCAAAAACATTCAATACAATGTGCTGGCAGGAAAAAATATGCTGGGCAGGGTGTTGGGAAAAGATGGAGTGCTGTTTGATTTCGGTTTGCAATTTCTCAATATCAGCGAAACGGTGGAAGCGAAATACGAAACCGATATTTCACCCGAATTCAAAAAAGTGCTCGAAGGTTATGTGCAGGGATTAAATGATTACGCGACCGCGCATCCGAAAGAAGTGATTTATAAAAAAGGGTTGCCGTTCACCGTCATGGATGTACTGAAAGGCGCGGTGCTGCAAACTTCGCTGATGGCGGGGGTTGGCATGGCGTTGAAATCCATTCGTGACGGGCGCATCAATGAGTTTTATCAAATCAATGATGTGGGCTCCAACGCGATGGCGATTGCGCCCACACATACGGAAGACGGAAAAACCTATCTCGCTATCAACTCCCATCAACCGCTTGAAGGTCGTTTTGCTTGGTATGAGGCGTATCTGAAAAGCGAAGAAGGTTGGGACATCATGGGGGGATTATTTCCCGGAGGCAGCACCATTTTTGTCGGCAGCAACAAATATCTTGGATGGGCGCACACGGTCAACTATCACACTTTTGGTGACATCTATGAAATCGGGCGCAATCCAAAAAATAAAAAGCAATACAAGTATGATGGTGAATGGCGCGACTTCGGCAAGCGTGTTGTAAAACTGAAAGTGAAAATCGCGGGCATCAAAATTCCGGTCAAACGCACAGTGTTGCTGACCGAATACGGACCTACGTTTAAAAATAAAGAAGGATTATACGCGATACGTTTCCCGGCTTATGAAGACATTCGCGCTACCGACCAGTGGTACAAAATGAACAAAGCGACAAACTTCAATGAATTTGAAGCGGCTGTGAAAATGCAGGCTGTTCCTTTGTTCAACATCGTGTATGGCGATGTGGATGGAAATATTTATTTGCATTCGGGCGGCATTGTACCAAAACGAAATCCCGAACTGAACTGGAGCCAGCCCATTGCCGGTATTTCCTCAAAATACAAATGGAGTTCATTTGTGCCCTATGAGCAAATGCCAACCGTGCTGAACCCGGATTGCGGTTTTGTTTACAATTGCAACAATACTCCATTGCATGGCGCGGGCGCTGATTGCGAGTGGGAAGGAGAATTCGTAGGCGTGCACAAGTTTACTTACAACCGGGGCGAGCGTTTTCAAGACATGCTTGAAAATCATGAAGGAAAATTTTCATGGGATGATTTTTACAACATCAAATTCGATAAAAAATATCACCCCGACACGAATGCGACTTATCTCCGTCAATTCAAAAATCTTTACACTTTAGATGAAATAAAATATCCCGACATCGCGGATGCGATAGCCAAATTCAAACGCTGGGATTTATCAAGTGAAATAGAAAACAGAGACGCGGCATTGGCATTGGTGACACATGATTATTTATTGAAAAAGTCAGACGCTCCCTTTGCTTTTTTTATGATAGCAAAAAACAAAGTGCCGGAAGATGACATTGTAGCAGCTATTCGCCATGCGAAAAATTTTCTGCTCAAAAAGCATGGCTCAATTGATGTATCATTGGGAGAAGTGCAACGATTAATCAGAGGCGATGTCAGCATTCCCGCCAGTGGATTACGTGAAGTGCCACGCGCTGCCGATGCCAGATTATTTGATAAGAAAAAAGGGATTTATCGCGTCACCAGCGGTGACGGTTTTATCCAGATGGTGAAATATTCAAAGCATGAACTCCCGGAAATTTACAGCATCAATTCCTATGGCGCTTCCGCCAAGCCGGACAGTCCGCATTTTACCGACCAGATGGAAATGTTTCAGCGGGAAGAATTCCGTAAAATGACGTTTGACAAATCGGAGATTATGGAAAAAGCGGTGCGGGTTTATCAGCCGGGAAAATAATTAACGAACTTATTTATGCCGGTTGCTTCGCATCTCAATTCATAAGCCTTGAATGCAGGTTTTTGCATTTCTCAAGATAGATGAAATCTTCTGGCGCTTTGGGAAGAATGGACAACGCTTTCTTAGTGACCTGAATGGCGGTTGCAGTGTTGGTTCTTTCATAGAATGTGGCGAGATCGTACAAATAAACGATGCAATCGCGGTTCAACTCATTGGCTTTTTCCAAATATTCAATTCCCGTTTCAATCGTCATGCCTTTCGGCAATCCTCCGAACAACAACCCCGCCAGCGAGCGTTCTAACCAAGATGCTTTCCCCATAGAAAAATTCAGCCACCCCAATAAATACCACACCTGATGGTCATTGGGATTGATGCGCATGGCAGTTTCACCGAATTCTTTGATACTTCTGGCGGTGTTCACTTTTTCTTTTGACGGAAGAAATTCTGTCATCCGTGCAAGTGCACCCGCATACACGACATTCGCCTCATAGGTATCCGGAAATTTTTCAATTAATTTTTGAGAGTAAGAAATTGCTTTTTCAATCAATGATTGCTTTTTCCCTTTGTCTTGTTCCAACCAGCCGCTGCGCTGATACACAAAACTGATGTTCCACAATGCCTGGAAATTATTACTGTCCAAGTTCAAAACCTGTTTATAATACTGAATGGCTTCAAAATCTTTGAATGACTTGCGGGCGACTTCCGCTTTTTTCAGCAACTCATTCACTGTGGCGTCATTCGCCAACATGCTCAGACTGAAAAAGAGAAAAATGATTTTTAAAACAAGATACTTCACATCAATGAAAAGCATTTTTGCAACTTTAAAGTTTCCTTAATTCTTTTTAAATAAATTTCATTTGAAAATTTCTGTTTATGAATTATTGGGACAGTGTCCCAATAATTCATCCTTATTCATGCTCAATAACACTTGTTTTCGGAGGAAAATAAAAATTCATCAACTTCATGCTTATTTTCGACAAAACTAATGTATGTCAAAATTATTTTTATTGCTCGCGCTTTCTTTTTTCTTTTTAAAAACAAACGCCCAAACCCAATACCCGGTGAATACCGGGGGACTTTCCGACCCCGATAAATGGAAGGGTGAAAAATGGTCCGAGGGATTGGGATTTTCTGATGTATTGCCGAAAACTTTTTCATTAAAGCAATTTTGTCCGACACCGGCTGACCAGGGTCAGTTGGCGACCTGCACAGGATGGTCTGTGGCTTATGGCGCGCGTACTATCTTACTTGCGATGCAAAAGAAATTATCCAATCAGGAACAAATCACGGCAGAAGCTTTCGACCCGATGTTTTTATTTAACAGCCTCAAAGGCGACCATCAGCCGGAATGTGATTATGGTGTTGAGTTAGGTCACGCGGTGGATTTTTTAGTGAAATCAGGGGCGGTATCAATCAAAGATTATCAGTTGGATTGCAGTGACGCGGTGACCGGTGAAATGAAAAATTCAGCAAGACACTACCGTGCGAACGGGTATCAAATTTTATTCTCTTACTATGAACCGGAAGTTGCGTCCAAAGTCAAACCGGTAAAAGCCGCGCTTGCCAACGGACAGCCGGTGGTTTGTAACATCCTCACCTATTTCCCGCCAAAGTCAGCGGCATTTGTAAAAAGCTATCGTCCCTCATTTTGGGATGTAAAAAATCTCTGGCAGCCAACCGTTCAGGAACTCAATTATCATGTAAGCGACTTTGGCGGTCCGCATAATGTGGTGATAGTGGGTTATGATGATGAAAAATTCGGAGGCGCTTTTGAACTCATGAACAGCTATGGCACCGGTTGGGGTGACAATGGTTTTTTCTGGATTACTTATGAGGATTTTTATTACGTGGGGAATGGCGGGATGAGTGTTTATTGAATATTTAAAGTTCTCATTTTAGTGAAGAAGCCTTGAATCTTATTCTTCAACATTCCAATGAAAACTTCCTGCAAGTATTTTTCACTAATCCTTTATATTTGGCGAATCTTAACATTTAATTAACAAATACCCTTTATATGCCGGAAATTGCTCAACTCCAAAAAATCGCTTCACAGGTTAGAAGAGACATCGTCAGAATGACGAATGGCGCGCAAAGCGGGCATCCGGGCGGCTCCTTAGGTTGCACGGAATTCATGGTCGCGTTATATTATGAAATCATGCAGCACAATCCTGCATTTAAGATGGACGGTATCAATGAAGATATTTTTTTTCTTTCCAACGGACATATTTGTCCGGTGTGGTACAGCGTGTTGGCAAGAAGCGGATATTTCGAAGTAAAAGAACTTGCCACTTTCCGCAAACTCAATACCCGACTCCAGGGACATCCGGCAACGGCTGAACACCTGCCCGGTGTGCGCATGGCAAGCGGCTCGCTCGGACAGGGATTATCGGTAGCGCTGGGAGCGGCTCTCGCAAAAAAAATCAATGGAGACGAACACTTGGTTTATTCTTTGCATGGTGATGGCGAAATTCAGGAAGGGCAGATTTGGGAAGCGGCTTTGTTTGGCGCTCATCATCAGGTGGACAATCTCATCGCGACCATTGACTGGAACGGACAACAAATTGATGGACCTGTGGACAAGGTGATTTCATTAGGCGACCTGCCTGCAAAATGGCAGGCTTTTGGCTGGGAAGTTCTGCTTTTGGAAGATGGCAATAATCTTGAAGCGGTGACCGAAACATTGCGACAGGCTAAGGCAAAAACCGGAAATGGCAAACCGGTTGTCGTGCTGATGAAAACAGTGATGGGAAAAGGAGTTGATTACATGGAAAATAAATATCAATGGCATGGCGTTCCACCTGACAATGAACAACTGGCTGCCGCCCTTGCCCAATTGGAAGAAACGATTGGCGACTATTAAAACAAGTCACCTCATTAAATATTTTCCTTTGGATTTTTTCATTCATCGTATTGCATTGCTGTTTTTTTTCTGCGCGGGTAATTTTTTGTTTTTTTCTCAGAATCTTCACGCCCAATATGCCGATGAATACGCGCCCAAAGTCACCCGTATCCTTTTTATTTTGGATGCTTCCGGCAGCATGAAGGAGAAAATGGATGAAAGCGACCGCTTTGAAATATCAAAAAAAATCCTTGTCAACTATTTAGACAGCCTCTCAAGAAATAAAATCAAGGTCGAAACCGCTTTGCGGATTTTCGGTCATCAATCATTGCATTCCGCTAAAAATTGCCAGGACACAAAACTGGAGCTTCCGTTTGGAACACATGCTGCTGCCAGCGTGAAGGCAAAATTGGAAACCGTCAAGCCGCAGGGATGGACGCCAATTTCTTACACTTTGCAACAGGGAGCGAATGATTTTCCAAACGACCCGTCCGCGAAAAATGCCATCGTATTGATTACGGACGGATTGGAAACCTGCGGAGGCGACCCATGCGCGGTGGCAAAATATTTTGAAGAAAAAAGAATTGCCCTGAAACCCTTTATCATTGGTTTGGGATTACCCGTAGACCAGCATAAAAGTTTTGAATGTGTCGGGCATTATCATGACGCGGTGACTACGGTGGATTTTGAAAAAGCGATGTCCACGGTCATCACGCAGGCGCTGAATCCCACTACCGTGCAAATCAACCTGCTGAATGAATTCGGAAAACCTACGGAATCCAATGTAGAGGTGAGTTTGTATGATAATACCTCCGGAAAATTGTATTATAATTTTGTTCATTCATTAAATGAAAAAGGATTTCCGGATACTTTACGCTTAGACCCCGCAGGAAGCTATGAAGTGGTGGTTCACTCTTTTCCTCCGGTTACAAAAAAAGGGATTGAACTCATCGCTGGCGCACACAATATCATCGCGGTGGATGTGCCGCAGGGCGGTCTTAAATTGATAGAAACCGGTTTTTACAAAAGAGAAGTTCCGCTGCAATGTGTCATCCGGCAAAAAGGAAAAAACAAAATTTTGATAGTGCAGGATTTTAACACGGAGCGCAAATATCTGACCGGCACGTATGACCTTGAAATTTTGACATTGCCGCGCAGGAGAATGCCCGATGTGAAAATCACGCAAGGAGTGACCAAAGAAATAAAAGTGGAAAGTCCCGGAACACTGATAACAACAGCCACGGTTACCGGAATCGGAAGAATCTATATGGAAAATGAGGAGGAATTGGAAAGAGTGTATGAATTTAAAAAAATGGGATTCAAAGAAACCCTCTTGCTTCAGCCCGGAAAATATTTGCTCATGTACCGGTTGAATGATAAAAAATCTTCGGGATTTACCCGAACACAGAATTTTCAGATTTCATCCGGAATAACAACCAATTTAAGAATGTGAAAAAAAGATTTATCATAAGGATGGTTCTGAAAATTACCACTTACCCTTTTTCCTTTGGAGAGGAAAGGGATGATGCAATTCAAAAAAAGCAATTTTCAGAACTGCCAATAAAATTTTACCTGGCGGTTTTCATGTGTTTATTCTCATGGATTTCACCGAAGCATTTGTTCGCGGAAAACCCATCGGCAAACGAGCGAACGAGAATTCTTTTTGTGCTGGATGCTTCGGGCAGTATGCACAGCCGTTGGGGTCCCGGAAGCGGTGAAACACGCATGCAATCCGCGAAAAAAATCCTGAAGGATATGGTGGATAATCTTGACAAAAGAACAGATGTGGAATTGGGATTGAGAGTATACGGGCACTTATCGTCACTGATGGAAAAAAATTGTCAGGATACCCGACTGGAAGTGGGTTTCACCCGAACGAGCGGCAGTTTTATTAAATCAAAAATTGACGCTATCAATCCCAAAGGAGTTACACCCATCGCGTATTCATTGGAAAAAGCAGCAAATGATTTTCCAGACAGCCGCACGCGTAACATTATCATCCTGATGACTGACGGTGAAGAATCCTGCGGAGGCGACCCTTGCAAAGTGGCGAATTTGCTGGAAGAAAAAAATATCGTTCTGAAACACTTTGTTATCGGCATCGGGGTGGAAGCGTCAGCCCGCAACGCGTTTGACTGCATCGGTTCTTATTTCAACGCGGAAGACCCGTCATCCTTACAAAATATTTTAAACCACATCATCAACCGTATCTTAATCAAAACCACGCTTCAGGTTGATTTATTAGACGGGGAAAAACAACCTTCAGAAACGGATGTGACGATGAGTTTTTACAACATTCCGGGTAATTTCCGTAAATATGATTTTTATCATACCCTGAATCCGCGCGGGAATCCGGATACGCTGTTTGTTGACCCGGTGAGTGATTACAATTTAACGATTCATACCATTCCGCCAATTCGAAAAGAAAATATTTCATTGGCGAATGAGCGACATATTCATATTCCGGTGGATGCTCCGCAGGGTTTTTTGGAAGTTTTTCTGAAAGGGGTTTCCATCAACAAAAATTTAGACAGCAAAATAAAATGTATCGTCAGGCAGAAAAATAATGGCGCTATCGTGAATATCCAGGATTTTAATACCGCTGAAAAATATCTCACTGGGAAGTATGATTTGGAAATTCTGACATTGCCTCCGACTTATATTTCCAATGTAGATATTTCGCAATATAAAACCACCACCATTGAATTGCCCACACCGGGTATTGCAAACGTGCTGAAAAAGTATGAAGTTTATGGCGGCATCTTTATCGTGAAAGAAGGCAGGCTGGAAAAAATTTATGAGTTGAACGCGGATGCTAAAAATGAAATGATTGCGCTTTCTCCCGGAATGTATCAATTGATATTTCGTCCTAAATATTCCAAAACAATGCACAACAGTAAAACACTTGAATTTTTGATTAAAACAGGTGAATCCGTTTCCTTAAATTTATAACCGATGATACAACAAATGACAGCAACAGAAAAAAAAGATACCCGTTCCGGTTTTGGTGCCGGGATGCTTGAATTGGGAAGAAAAAATTCCAACGTGGTCGCGCTTTGTGCCGACCTGAGCGGCTCACTCAAATTGGATGACTTCATCAAAGAATTTCCCGACCGCTTTTTTCAGGCGGGCGTGGCTGAAGCGAATATGATGGGGGTGGCGGCAGGGATGACCATTGGCGGAAAAATTCCTTTCGCATGCACCTTCGCCAATTTTGCCACCGGCAGAGTGTATGACCAGATTCGTCAATCTATCGCTTATGCTGGAAAAAACGTGAAAATCTGCGCCTCGCACAGCGGTTTAACATTGGGTGAAGATGGCGCTACGCACCAGATTCTGGAAGACATCGGCATGATGAAAATGCTTCCCGACATGACCGTGATTAACCCATGTGATTTTAATCAGACGAAAGCCGCAACCCTCGCAATCGCTGAATATCAGGGTCCGGTATATCTGCGCTTCGGACGACCGAAAGTACCGAATTTCACTTTGCCTGAACAGCACTTCGAAATCGGCAAAGCGTGGCTCATCCATGAAGGTTTTGATGTATCCATTTTCGCTACCGGACATTTAGTTTGGAAAGCAATCGAAGCGGGAAAAATACTTTCGGAAAAAGGATATTCAGCCGAAATCATTAACATCCACACCATTAAACCGCTCGACCATGAAGCCGTGCTGAAATCCGCTGCAAAAACCCGTTGCGTGGTTTCCGCAGAAGAACATCAGCGCAATGGCGGATTAGGTGACAGCATCGCGCAAACCTTGTCGCGCGAACTACCCACGCTCATGGAAATGGTTGCCGTCAATGATTCCTTTGGAGAAAGCGGCAAACCCGAAGAACTGATGACGAAATATCATATTGACACACCGGATATTGTGGAAGCTGCAATGAAGGTCATCAGAAAAAAGTGATTTTTTTACTGCCTGCTGAAAGTTTTTATTTTTTCAGAATATGATTTCTTTTCAGGCATAATAGTTGAATGATGGAAGTATTCTTGTGCAAACCGGCAAAATTATTTCTATCATTAAATGGAACCTTCCGACACACAGATTCTCTCAGTTTATCACCAACCAGCCACGAAGGAGCAGGGATTCAGGATGTTGATGGAAAAGTACCAACAGCGGCTCTATTGGCAAATCCGCAGAATGGTTCTTATACATGAAGACGCTGATGATGTACTTCAGAATGTTTTTATCAAAATCTGGAACGGCTTGGAAAAATTTCAGGAACAATCACAACTGCACACCTGGCTCTACCGCATTGCCGTTAATGAATCACTGACTTTTCTGAATCAAAAAAAAAGAAAACAAACTTCACCGCTTGAAAATGATATCAATGATTTTTCCGCGCAATTATTGGCTGAACCTTATTTTGACGGAGATGAAGCGGAAAAAAAATTACAAGCCGCCATTGCAACATTACCGGACAAACAAAAAACAGTTTTCCTTTTGCGATACTACGATGAGCTTACTTATGAAGAGATGAGTGAAATTCTCGGTACTTCCGTAGGCGCGCTAAAAGCATCCTATCATCACGCGGTGAAGAAAATTGAAAGTCAGTTGGGGTGAATATTTTCTGATTTCAAGTTATAGTTGTTTATAGCCGTTGCCGGCCTAAGCGTTGCCAGCGTGTAACTGTTAGACCGGTAACCGGTGGGATGCGCATGTAGTTCGCTTGCCGGTCTTGCAAGCGCAATATCGGGCGAATTGATCGGCAAGGGCAAAAACTTTGTATTGTTGCACATTAGAAATGTGCAGCAAAACGAAATCATCAATGATTTTCTAGCAAACTAACTTTACGAAATGATGGATAAAGGTCTGCATCAGAAACTTGATTTGATGCCCGATAATCTCAAATCGGAAGTGGAGCATTTTGTTGATTTTCTTTTAACGGAGAAAAAGAAAAAACAAGCCCAATCAAAAAATAACAGCAAAAAACCAAAATTCGGCAGCGGGAAAGGCATGTTTAAAATGATACCCGGTTTTGATGAGCCGCTTGAAGATTTTAAAGATTATATGTACTGATGAACCTCCTGTTAGATACGCACATCTTTATTTGGTTCATCGAAGGGGATAAGCAACTTTCTGCCTCTATGCGGAAACTCATCGAAAATCCGAAAAACAAATCATACATCAGCATCGGCAGTATTTGGGAAATCGCCATCAAAGTTCATCTCGGAAAACTGCAATTAAAGGTTCCTTTTATCAAGGTGTTAAAACTAAAATTCTTGAGAACGGTTTTGAAATACTACCCATATCATTTGAACATACAGCCCTGTTGACCGCTCTACCGATGCACCACCGCGACCCTTTTGACAGGATGATAATCGCTCAGGCTATAGTTGAGAATATGACCATTTTGTCAAAGGATAAAAACTTTAAAAAATATAAAGTGAATGTTGGAGTTTAAACGCTGTCATTACAGATTTTTTTTCTCCAATAACCCCCACCCCTTCTGACGAGCTACGCTACTAAAGCGAGGTACAATCGAAACGAAATACCACGCGCCAAAAATTATTTCTGAAAACGTAATCAGCCCGGACTCCTCTTCTCTTTTGGAGAAGGGGGCGGTGGATGAGGCTTTACTCCCCCTGCCCGTGGCAATGCTTAAACTTCTTCCCGCTGCCGCAGGGGCAGGGTTCGTTTCTGCCGGTTTTCTTTTCTACACGCACGGGTTCGGGCTTACGCTCCTGACGGGGTTGCTGCGGGTTGCCGTTGCCGTCTCCACCGATGCCGAGTTCGGGGATGCTATCCCTGCCTTCGCGGAGGCGCGAGGTGTCGGAACGCTGCGGGGCGCGGGCTTCGCGCACCTCGTCCGCGCTGCGGATGGGGATGTTCCCCTTAAAAACGAATGATGTAATATCTTTATCTATTTCGATGGCGAGTTTTTTGAACAAGCCGAACGCTTCGAGTTTGTAAATCAGCAGCGGGTCTTTCTGCTCATAGACTGCCGACTGCACGGAGTGCTTCAGTTCGTCCATCTGGCGAAGGTGCTCTTTCCACGCTTCGTCAATGATGGCGAGCGAAACGGATTTTTCGAAGCCGGTGATGATTTCCCTGCCGTTGGTTTCGAGGGCTTTGTTGAGGTTCACCAGCACGTGCATCGCGCGCCTTCCGTCCGTGAACGGGATGACGATGTTCTCAACCGTTTCTCCTCGGTTTTTGTGGACGTCTTTAAGGACGGGCAATGCATTAGTAATGATATGTTCCGATTTTCTTTTGTAGGTCGTTCGCACTTCATCGTAGAGGCGTTGGGCGAGCGCGTCCGTCTTGCCCCCGATAAATTCGCTTTCCTCAATCGAGGTGTCGAGCGAGAAGTAGCGGATGACTTCGAGCTTGAAGCCTTCGTAGTCACGGGCTTCCTGGAACTGCGTGACGGCTTCTTCGCAGAGGTTATAGAACGAGTTGTTGATGTCCACCGAGAGGCGCTCGCCAAACAGGGCGTGTCTGCGCTTGGTGTAAATGACTTCGCGCTGCGCGTTCATCACATCGTCATATTCGAGGAGGCGCTTGCGGATGCCGAAGTTGTTTTCTTCGACTTTTTTCTGCGCGCGCTCAATCGAGTTGGTGACCATTTTGTGCTGGATGACCTCGCCATCTTTGTAGCCCATGCGGTCCATGAGTTTCGCCACGCGCTCGGGGATGAAGAGGCGCATGAGGTGGTCTTCGAGCGACACGAAAAACTGCGAGGAGCCGGGGTCGCCCTGCCTGCCTGAGCGTCCGCGCAATTGCCGGTCAACACGCCTGGACTCGTGACGCTCCGTGCCGATAATGGCGAGACCGCCTGCTTCCTTCACCCCGTGTCCGAGCTTGATGTCAGTGCCGCGACCAGCCATGTTGGTGGCAATCGTGACGGTACCCGACTTCCCGGCTTCCGCTACAATGTCCGCCTCGCGCTGATGCTGCTTGGCGTTGAGCACGTTGTGTTTTACACCTTTCATCGTGAGCATCCGGCTGAGTAATTCGGACACTTCCACCGAGGTGGTACCGACCAAAATCGGTCTGCCCTTGTCGCGCTCTTCGATGATTGCCTGGGTAATCGCATTATATTTTTCACGAATGGTGCGATAGACCATGTCTTCTATGTCATTGCGTACAATCGGCTTGTTGGTGGGAATGACGACCACATCCAATTTGTAAATCTGCCAGAATTCGCCCGCTTCCGTTTCGGCAGTGCCGGTCATGCCCGCGAGCTTGTGGTACATGCGGAAATAATTCTGCAACGTGACAGTGGCGAATGTCTGCGTGGCGGCTTCCACCTTCACGTTTTCCTTCGCTTCGATTGCCTGGTGCAAGCCGTCCGAATATCTTCTGCCTTCGAGGATACGCCCGGTGTTTTCATCCACAATTTTTACCTTGCCGTCCATCACCACATATTCGACATCATTTTCAAACAAAGCGTAGGCTTTCAGCAATTGGTTCATACTGTGAATGCGTTCCGACTTAATCGCGAAGTCCTGCATCAGCGTATCTTTCTTCAGCAACTTTTCCTCTGCGGGCAAATCAGCTTTTTCAATCTCCGCGATTTCAGAACCCACATCGGGCATGATGAAGAAGCGCGGGTCTTCGCCCGATTCGGTAATGAGTTCAATGCCTTTTTCAGACAGTTCAACGCTGTTGTTTTTTTCCTCAATCACAAAATACAGTTGCTCATCTACCTTGGGCATGTTCTTCGACTGCTCCTGCATGTAGTAGTTTTCCGAACGCTGAAGCACGCTCTTGATACCCGGTTCACTGAGATATTTGATGAGCGCTTTGCTTTTGGGAAAACCGCGATGCGCCCGCAGCAAAGCAAGTCCGCCCGTATTTTCATCATCCTTGCCTTCGGCAATCAGTTTTTTCGCATCGGAGAGGAAAATATTGACCGCTTTTTTTTGCGCATCCACCAATTTTTGAATGCGGGGTTTGAGTATGTGAAATTCCTGCTGGTCGCCCTTGGGCACGGGACCGGAGATAATCAGCGGGGTGCGGGCGTCATCTATAAGCACAGAGTCCACCTCGTCCACCATGGCATAATGAGGCTTACGTTGCACCAATTCATTGGGCGCGTGGGACATGTTGTCGCGCAGGTAATCGAAGCCGAATTCGTTGTTCGTGCCGAAAGTAATGTCGGCATTGTAGGCGCTTCTGCGCTCGTTGGAGTGCGGCTGGTATTTATCAATGCAATCCACCGTGATGCCGAGGAACTGGTAAATCGGTCCCATCCATTCGGAGTCCCTTCGGGCGAGGTAGTCGTTCACCGTCACAATGTGTACGCCCATGCCTCCGAGCGCGTTGAGGTAGGCGGGCAATGTCGCCACGAGTGTTTTACCTTCGCCCGTTGCCATTTCGGCAATCTTCCCTTCGTGGAGCACGATGCCGCCAATCAACTGCACATCGTAGTGCACCATGTCCCACGTAATCATGGTGCCTGCCGCCTGCCATTGGTTGTGATACACGACAGAATTACCCTGTATTTCGATGTTGGGATATTTCACGGACAAGTCGCGGTCGAGTTCGGTGGCGGTGGCGGTGACTTTGGCGTTGTCCTTAAATCTGCGGGCGGTTTCTTTCACCACCGCGAAGGCTTCCGGCAGAATTTGCAGCAGCACTTCTTCCAACTTTTTGTCGCGGTCTTTTTTGAGTTGGTCAATGGTTTTGTAATTTTTTTCTTTTTCGTCAGGGTCGAGTTCGGTGTTGCCCTCGGTTTGCTGGCGCAGTTCTTCGACTTGCCGGTCAATGTCGGCTAAATATTCCTTGATGCGTTTTTTGAAGTCAACGGTTTTGTTACGCAAAACGTCATTACTGACGGAGGCGAGTTTGGCAAACTCTTCTTTTGTTTTTTCGACCAAAGGCATCGCTTCCTTGATGTCTTTGTCAGATTTGCTGCCGAAAATTTTAGAAATCGTCTTGTTGATGAAATCGAGCATGAACGTGGGATAGTCGGATAATTAAAAAGAAAGTCAAATTTAAGCGGGATTTTGGAAATGAGTGACAAGGGGCGGAGCACTATGGGACAAGTGAGATAAAAATGATGAGGTTAAGAGTTGATGAGCTTGTGCGTTTGCCTCCGCTCGCCTCTGGCGAGTGGAAGCTATATTGCGGCATCCTGCCGATAAATATTTCTACTTTGAGCCGGAGGCTCCATGATAGCTCACACTCGCCAGAGGCGAGGCGTGGGCGAGTTTTCCGGAAACACCAACAAATTCATTTAAGCAAAAAGAAAATTCTAAGCTCTTCATAGAAATTCACCCATAAAAAAAGCCGGAAACATGTTTCCGGCTTTTTTAAATTCAATGTTATTAAAGATTAACTAATCGCTTCTTCGCAAGTTTTGAGAAGGTGTTTGATTGCGGAATCATCCACGCTGTACCAAATTGTTTTTCCTTCTCTTTCGGTTTTCACCAAACCCTGGTTTCTCAAAATCGCGAGGTGCTGGGAGGCAACTGACTGCTCGATTCTGAGTTTCACGTAAATGTCCGTTACGTTCATGCGGTTTTTGGTGTCTTTAATCAGCGCAAGCATCTTTTGACGCAAAGGATGATTTAATGCTCTTACTTTCAGTTTTGCTTTCTGCAATACGTCATTCTGACTTTTGTTTAAATAACTCATGTTTAAAAATATTTTAGGTTAAAAAATGAATACGTTTATTGACTTAATGAAAATCAGTATTATTATGCGAACTTAATATTAATTTTTAAACCGCCAACGATTTTTTAATTATTTTTTTTTCAAATAGAGTTTTTTTAAGTTGACTCGGTTTTCAATTTCCTGAAAATCAACTCATTACGATTTTTATTCTTAGAATAAAAAATTGTTAAAAAAAATTAGAGATTTGAAAGAAAATAAGATTTCATCAGATATTCCGAAAAATCAAGCAACGATTTTTCCTGATTCATTGCGCTCATGAACTGAATCCCGAACGGCATTCCGTTTGAATGAACTTTTGCCGGCAATGAAATGGCGGGAATGCCGGCAAGATTTGCATGAACGGTAAAAATATCAGCAAGATACATCTCCACGGGGTTTTTCAGCTTTTCACCCAATTGAAACGCGGTCACCGGAGTGGTGGGCAGCAGGATGAAATCATTTTCAGAAAAAACAGATTTTGTTTCCTCCTGAATCATCCGTCTGACTTTTTGCGCCTGCGTAAAATAAGCATCCTGATAACCCGCACTCAACACAAAAGTGCCGAGCATGATTCTGCGTTTTACTTCCATCCCAAATCCCTCCGTGCGGGAATTTTTGTAAAGTGAATCCATGTCATGCGCTTCGTTGCCGCGGTGACCGAACCGAACGCCATCATAGCGAGAAAGATTGGCGGATGCCTCCGCGGTGGTCAGAATGTAATAAGCCGGAACAAGATATTGCAGGAATGGAAACTCAAGCGCATTTAAAGTGAAGCCATCGTTTTTCAGTTTTTCAAGCAATGCTGTAATGAAATTTTTGATTTCAACGTCTAATCCGGGTAATGCAAGCGTTTCGGGAAAATAAGCGATGGAGGGTTTTTTAAATTCCGGATTTTTTAATCCTTTAGTATAAGATGGAACAGGAATTTCAGAAGCAGTCGCATCATCGTTATCCGCTCCCGAAATCACTTCCAGCAGCAGCGCGGCATCATTCACATTGTTGGAAAGAATACCGATTTGGTCGAAGGAAGAAGCATAAGCGATTAAACCGTGGCGCGAGACTCTGCCGTAGGTCGGTTTCAGTCCCACTACTCCGCAAAATGAGGCAGGCGTGCGCACCGAACCTCCTGTATCAGAACCCAGCGCGGCATCACACAAACCGGCTTGCACCGCAACAGCGCAACCGCCAGAAGATCCACCGGCAACTTTCGTAGCATCCGCGAAATTCAACACCGCGCCATACGCTGAATTTTCGTTCGTGGAACCCATCCCGAACTCATCACAATTGAGCCTGCCGATGAGGATGCCGTCTTCGGCAAGAATGCGCTCCACTGCGGTCGCGCTGAAAAGCGAAGTGAAGTTTTTTAAAATTTTTGATGAAGCGGAAACACGGTGTCCCTTGTAGCAGATATTGTCTTTCAGCCCGATGACCATGCCTTTTAACTTGCCCGCTGTTCCATTTTTTATTTTTTCATCAATCAGAGCCGCGCGGGTTTTTGCTTCTTCCTCAAAAACTTCAATGAAGGCGTTGAGAGCGGTATGTTCTTTTATTTTTTTTAAAAAAAAATCAACCCGTTCAACGCAGGTTGTTTTTGGATGGAGATTTTCTGTTTCTGACAATTTTCAAAAAATTACTGTTCAAAGTTGTACTAAAAAAATTTCAGACAGGACAATTTTTTCCATAGCCGGTCTATGCATTGGCATGTTCCGCTCGCAAGACCGGAAAGGGGAAATCGTTCACTCTGATTGACGGACGGTCCGGCTTCAATCCGTTGAATATTTATCTTACAGGTTGAAAAGCCCGTTAGATGTTTTGGATATTTAAATTAATAAAATTAGTTTAGATGCTTCTTGAAATAGAAATTCCGAAGTCATTTCAGGAATCCTGAAATGATATATTTCCTGAAATAGGTAGCATAGACTATTTCAAGTAAAATCAAATTAGCGGTCAGCTTAAATAACGACACAGAAACAAAATGACAGACTTCAAAACATATTACAATTCAAAATTTCGGGACGACATAAATCGATTCTTCTCGACAATTCCTGATGCGAGTATGTTTCACGAAGACACACAAAACAAACAGACCTTTTCAATTCAATACGAAAGACTAACACCAACATTTGACCATCTTAATTTTTTGGACAAAGAAGGTAGAGAATATTTCGGAGTAGCTTTATTTTTGACTATTCTGACTGATATGGTTTGCTTTTCACACTTCAAACCTTTTTATAGTAAATTCAAAAGCCTGACAAGATACCCGAAGTTTATAGGCAATTGCACAAGCGGTTGTAATTATCATTATCATCCAAGCGACATTTTTTTTGCTATGAACAAAAATCGTTCGGCAACCGAACAACATTTAGTTTTTTATGACAAGTTTTTAGGGTCAATAGAAACTATGAAAGAAGAAACAATTAATTTTTTCAAAGAACATTTAATTGAAATAGATGGTGAGACATTTTGGGAAAAGTGCCAAAAAGAATTTCCATACAGACCAATAAAAGAAAATATATGATACCAGACTACCAATCCTTAATGCTTCCTTTACTCAAACTTGTTTCGGACGGACAGGAACACAAATACAGAGACTTAATTGAAAGTTTGGCAGTAGAATTTCAAGTAACAGACGAAGAAAGAAAGGAGCTTTTAGCAAGTGGAAACCAAGCAATTTTTGACAATAGAGTTGGTTGGGCTAAAACATATTTAAAAAAAGCAGGACTGCTTGACTCTCCCAAACGTGCAACATTTGTAATTACAGATATTGGCAGACAGACTTTGGCAAAAAATCCAGACCGAGTTGACGCAAAATATTTACGACAATTTCCTGCATTTTTAGAATTTCAAAACGCATCTAAAAACAATGATAGTGAAGATGATGAAATCACAATAATAGAAACGAACGAACAAACACCCGAAGAGAATTTAGACAAAGCATATCAAAGAATCAGAAAATCTTTAGCATCAGAACTTCTAAACAAAGTTGTTGAATTATCACCTTCATTTTTCGAGAGACTTGTAGTTGAGCTTTTAGTAAAAATGGGTTATGGTGGCTCAATTAAAGATGCAGGAAAAGCAATGGGTAAAAGCGGTGACGAAGGAATTGATGGAACAATAAAAGAAGATAAACTTGGACTTGACATTATATACATTCAAGCCAAGCGTTGGAGACCAGGAAATGTTGTTGGACGACCAGAACTTCAAAAATTTGTTGGTGCACTTGCCGGACAAGGAGCTAAAAAAGGAATTTTTATCACGACATCAAATTTTACTAAAGAAGCATTGGAATACACACCGAGAAATGAAACAAAAATTGTACTTATTGACGGTGAACAGTTGGCTCAACTAATGATTGACTACAATCTTGGTTGCATGACACAACAGACTTATGAACTTAAAAAAATTGACAGCGACTACTTTGGTGAAGAATAAAATATACGGACGACAAGAAGGTCGACCCGATAACAGGCGTTTTGCAAAAGTGGCGGTTCCGTGCTCCGCAGACACATTTGTGGTTAATCAAAGTTTGGTTCTCCCCCGTGTCTGGCGCAAGTGTCCGCTCCTTTCTTCCTTGAGCAGCTTGCCTCGCTTTAGCGGGTCCGATCGCTTGACAGGCCATCTCATCTTACCTTTATTCTTAAAATTACCCTTATGAGCCATAAATATAATTTCCGGTACAACTGCTAATTGTATTTTGTCAGCTTCGCTAAAGTAAATAGGTTAGAACCACCAAAGCGAATAAGCACTGATGAAATTGGCTTACGATGCGATTTAGTCGGATTTATTTAAGTTTGTTACATGAATCAACTGCTTTCAAGAATTACTTCCGAACCTGATAAATTTGGCGGCAAGCCCTGCGTAAGAGGAATGCGCATTCGAGTTGCGGATGTACTTGAACTGCTCGCATCGGGGATGACACAAATCCAAATTTTGGAAGAACATCCGGATTTGGAAGTTGATGATATTAAAGCCTGCCTCATTTTTGCGGCAAACAGAGCCGACTATCCTTTCTTAAAAGCTGCCTGATGGAAATTTGGTTGGATGCGCACATCTCGCCACTCATAGCCCGATGGATTCAAAATGAATTTTCAATTCCGTGTATTGCCGTTCGTGAAATAAAATTGCGTGACGCAAGCGATATTGACATTTTTAATGCTGCCAGACAAAAAGGGGAAGTAATTATCCTTACTAAAGATGACGACTTCCGGGTCTTATTGAACCGCTTAAAGTCCCCGCCCAAAATTATATGGATTACATTCGGGAATTGCTCCAACAACGAAATGAAAGAAATCTTAAAAACAGATTTGCCTGCCGCATTGGAATTTCTTAAAGAAAATGATTTGGTTGAAATATCCCGTTGATGAACTTGGGTCTGCACATCACACGGAAGTCAAAAGACTTCTGCGTATCTCAACCCGCAAGAGCGCATCCGTACTCAAAGCCATTGTAGAACTCTCGCGTAAACTGGTGATGTCATTCGTCCGCAGAAAAAGATTAGACCGGCAACGGCTGTAACAGGCGATTGATAAAAAAGAAATGCAGGAACATTTCTAAACAAGAAATACTCCTGCATTTTTTACGCGCTCAAAATCTTACCCTCAATGCTGCACCAAAATTTTTCCCGCTGCGGCAACTGAACCGTCATTTACCAAGCGATAAAAATATGTTCCGGGGGAAAGTACGGCTACATTCAGACTCAGCCTTCTGTCTTTTAAATCATGCACGCTCATCACTTCCTGTCCCATGAGGTTGAAAATTCTGAAATCCGCATTTTTCAATAGCACATCCGGACCGATATGGATGAACGCGGTGTGATTTGAGGGGTTCGGATAAATTTTCACATGCGCTTCATTAAACACTTTTCCGGGAAGAATGCCGAGCGGCTGTTCCGTTTTCACAAAAAAGATGTAGGTGACAAACATTTCATCCGTAGTTTTAAGTCCAAAGCCCACCGTGTCACCCGTGTTGTTGTTGAATGTTGCTTCATGTATCAACCCTAAAGTCATGTCCACAGGCAAAAGGGGATTGAAATAGCGCAGGGGTGGATGTTCCCAATCATAAAAACCGGTTTGAACAGTATGGTCAGCATTGGATTTTCCGATGTAAACATGCTCGCCTTTTGTACCGTCAGGGTTTCTTAAAAACACGTTAAAGTCTGTTCCTATCTGATGCTGATGTGCCTGCATGCTCCAGATGTTCCAGTAAAACGTGGAGTCCGTGTCCCATTGATTAATCACTAAGGTTGTGTCTTCTCCGGTTGGATAAAGAATAAGATTAAAAACATCCCACCCACCCTGATAGCGCTGATGACCGTCATATCGAACGGGGTATGATTCCATTGGCAGTGTTTCCGGTTGCTGCGGTCGCGTATAGATATTCATATACACCTCTGCCGCCATAATTTTACTTTTCATATTCAGGATATGGTAGCTCATGTTCAAAACAGTATTAGCTTCCCACATCAGGGCTGTTCCTTCCGGCAATTCGATTTCCAATGAATTAGGCCATTGAGCAACAACGTCTGCAATAAAAAACAAGTCAGCCGCATCAATGATGCTGTTCACCTGGTTGAGTCCGGGTGTATTGGTGGTATCTTTCCCGGGGTGGTATTTATAAATGGCAAGGTGGTGTGACTCATTATTCATATCTACTCTCATCTTATGCACCTCCACATCGTCCGGATTAAACATGGGGAATTTACTGTCAAACTCCACCTCGTCATTGGGCGTAAGAAAAATCGGTCCGTAGTAGAGTTGATAACCTTCAGAGGGGTCCGGAATGGGAATCGGAATGGGACGCGGCTCGGCAAATCCATCGTAAAAACTGCGAATCACCTGAGTATCAGCATAAGCATAGAGCGTGTCTTCCGCTCCGAAGATAATCCACTGGCGAATCATTTCACGGTCGAGTTCAGACAGAGGCGAAGCGTACAGTGGCATCGGGTCGCCCTCATCCTGTGTCAATACAAGATTGGCATCCAAGCCATGGTTGACTTTTCTGAACAGCAGACTCCTGCGGGCATCACCCGGAAACACACGTTTGATACCGGCTGCTGAAGCCGCGGCATTATCAGGAATAACATTTACCAGGTCAGAAATTAAATCCTCTTTCGGAATATCAAACCGCAGATTTCCGTCAGGGCTGCCGTAGTTGTGACAAGTCGTGGCACAATTGGATTGCAAAACGGAATAGATATAGTCAAAGGTGTTTTGTGACTGTGCAGTGAATGAGAACAGCACAAATGCCATTAAAAATAAAGAATGTTTTTTCATGTTTAAAATATAAATGAATCATTGTTCGGAAAGATTCAAAAATAGCTACTTTTGACCTTCTATGTTTCAAACATTAAAACAAAAACATTGTACTCAATATGAAATATCCTTCTTTTTTTCTCATGATGTTTTGTTCACTTTCTCTTTTCAGTCAAATCCCAAATCCCGGATTTGAAAGCTGGACATCGCAAGGGTTCCCTTCCTATCAAAATCCTGTCGGATGGGGGAATCTGAACAGTTCAACCTGGCTTGGTGGAATAGGGGTGCTTACCTGCGAAAGAGGTTCGGGAGTTGATGCCTACAGCGGAAGCTATTCCATGAAACTGACTTCAAAATCCGTGGTCGGACTTGGCGAAGCCCCTGGGATTACCGTAACCGGCACAATCAACACGAACACACAGGCGCTTGAAGGCGGCTTTCCCTATACGCAGCGCCCAACGCATCTGAAAGGGTGGTTCAAATATTCCCCTGCATCGGGCGACAACTGCGAGGTGACCGTTACGCTGTGGAAAAGGAACGCAGGTGTTTTGGAAGAAATTGGTGAAGGTACTTTCACAACCACCAATACAGTGTCAAGTTTTACCAGGTTCATGATTCCCATCACTTATACCGGTTCAAACGCTCCTGATTCCGCCCGGATTTTATTGGTGTCCACTAATACCAGCGCTATCAAATTAGGCAGTGTATTGATTGTTGACGACCTTGAATTTGTGGACTGCACCGGTTTTTCTGTTTCTGTGAGCGCTACCGATGCATCCGCTTTAGGCGCAAATGATGGCGCTGCTACCGCTAATGTCACCGGTGGTAAATCACCCTACAGCTATTCATGGAGTAATTCTGAAACCACCGCTGGGATTAATAATCTGACAGCAGGCTCATACTGTGTTACAGTAACCGATGATAACGGATGCACCGTCAGCGCATGTGCAGTGGTTTCCGACCCTTCCTGCGCGGGATTCAATGTGAGTGTTTCAGCAAACGATGCCACCACGGTTGGCGGCTCAAATGGCAGTGTAACGGCAACTCCGGCTGGCGGCACCGCTCCCTATAGCTATCTCTGGGATGGAGGCGCGACCACGCAAACCGTTACCGGCTTGAGCGCGGATAATTATTGCGTGACCGTTACCGATAATGCCGGTTGTGTTGATATCGAATGCGGCACCGTTGGCGAGCCTGACTGTTTCGGCTTCGGTCTGTCGCTCACGGTGGTGGATGCTTCCAATGCAAATGCCAATGATGGAAGCATGAGCGCGTCCGCTTTTGGTGGCGCTGCGCCATACACTTATTTATGGAGTAATAACACTACAACAAACTCCATCACAGGACTCACGAAAGGCGCTTACTGCGTGACCATTACTGACAATGTGGGTTGCGTGATTACGGAATGTGATTCAGTGGGTGGTGAGCCGGTGGGTATTTTCGGCATTCAATCGCTGAATGCCCGTTTGTTCCCGAATCCGACTACCGGAATGATTACCATTGAGGTGGAAAGTCACGAACCTCACCTGTTTTCATTGTTCGATTTAGGCGGTAAATTGTTGCTTGAAAAAGAAGTGAGCGCGCGAACTACCGTTATCAGCATTGCATTCGTCCCCACAGGAACTTATCTCTATTCCGTGAAGCACCCTGCCACCGGCAAAAACGCATTTGGGAAATTGTTCAGGGAGGAGTGAGGATTCATTTGTCGCGCTAATTTTTCAGGATGATAGTGTCCTGAATAATCTTCATTCTCTCAACTTATCCACATTTCCGCTTCGCATTGGAAAACGAAATTTTGACGTTAGAACAACACTTCTATATCTTTACCCCGCTATAAAAAAAATAATTGTCATGCTGTTGGAACAACATATTGAAGCCCTGATTTTCGCGAGTGAGAAACCTGTTACAAAAAAGGAAATCCTTGAAGCGCTGAAAGCCACATTTGAATGGGAAGTGAGCGATGAAGAATTTGAGAATGCCACTCAGGCAATCACTGAAAAATTTGCTGCTGATTCTTTTTCTTTCCAGCTTGTTCAAGCCGGAGGTGGATTTCAGTTTATGACCAAGAAGGATTTTGCCCCGCTGGTCAATACTTTTTTGAACCAAAAAGCGAAAAAACGCCTGACCCGCGCTGCCCTTGAAACGCTTTCCATCATTGCTTACAAACAGCCGATTACCAAAGCGGAGATTGAACAAATCAGAGGCGTTAATTGCGATTATACCGTCCAGAAACTTTTGGAAAAAGAACTGATTGCAATTGCCGGTCGCGCCAGCGGTCCGGGACATCCGCTCACTTACGCCACCAGCGAACAGTTTATGGATTACTTCGGCATCAACTCTCCTGCTGACCTGCCTAAGTTGAAAGAAATTGAGGCGACCCACGCGAATGAAATCGGTGAAGCGCCTGAATTGGAAGAACTGACACCTTCCGAAAATGATGTGCAGGAAAATATTTCAGACGAAAATCCTGAAACGGAAAATACCAGCGAACAAGAATTTTCTGATGAGAACAACATCACTCATGAAGACGCTTCTCAGGAAACGGATGAATCCCTGAAAGAAAATATCATCGAGGAAAGAACCCGCGCCATCAAGTCGGTAGTAGCTGAAAAAGAAACCGAACACTTTTGAATCAAAGTGAAGTTTTCAAAATAAGAAGATTTTAGACTTTAGATATTAGATGAATTGAGGAGGAAATATTTCATTTTCGAGAAAACAATATTTAGCTAAATCCTGGTTATCGTTTCTTGTCCTCGTCCCCCTGTCCCTCGTCAGAAAGAATTACCTGCAATCATCCATAATCCAAATTTTAAAGATTACAAAATGAACGGTCTATCTCTATCTTTGCGGTATGCCAAATCCAAGAAAAAAATTCAACCCGGAGAAGCCGAGCAGGCGTTCATCCTCCCCAGAACCCGACAAACGAAAAGAGCAACGGGATAAAAAATCCACTTCATCCTATTCGTCCAAAAAATCGAAGGGCGATTATGATGAGTCTGAAAAAATCTCACGCCACGAATCCTCTTCGTCTAAATACAAAAAGCAAACAAGCCCGGATAAACCATACAGACGTTCATCCGCTCTAAATTCCGATAAGCGAAAAGTTCATCGGTCTGAAAAATCAGCCTCACCCCGTCCGGAAAGAAAACCCAAAGGAGATTATTATGAGTCTGAAAAATTCACGCGCCATGAATCTCCTTCGCCTAAATACAAACGGGTTTCAGATACCAGAAGACCCAAAAAGAAATTTTCAAAGTCGAAAACGGACAAGCATACGATTAAAACCGATAAAACGGATTTTTCCAATTTCAGACTGAATAAATATCTGGCTCATGCGGGCGTGGCATCCCGCAGAGAAGCGGATGAGTTGATTAAGCAAGGCGCGGTAACGGTGAATGGAGAAGTTGTGCGCGAGATGGGTTACAAAGTGAAGGAAAGTGATGTTGTAAAATTCAAGGATAAAGCGGTGAGACCTGAAAAAAAGGTCTATATCCTGATGAACAAACCCAAAGACTACATCACCACCACTGAAGATGAGCGCGGCAGGAAAACCGTGATGGAACTGATTAAGGGCGCGACCGAAATGCGTATTTACCCGGTGGGCAGGCTCGACAGAAAAACGACTGGTCTGTTGGTGTTAACCAATGATGGCGAGTTGGCTCAAAAACTCACGCACCCCAGCCACAAAGCGAAAAAAGTTTACCAGGCATCGCTGGATAAACCGCTGACGAAAGATGACATGCAAAAAATCGCGGAAGGAATTAAATTGGAAGAAGGCATCGCGCTGGTAGATGGAATCGCTTACACAGACCCGCGGGATAAAAGCAAAATCGGCATTGAAATCCATATCGGATGGAATAAAGTTGTCAGAAGAATTTTCGAACATTTAGGATACCAGGTCGAACAGTTGGACAGGATGTATTTTGCCGGTCTTACCAAAAAAGACCTGCCGCGCGGCAAATGGCGGTTTCTTAAAGACAAGGAAATTATTATGTTAAAACACTTCACCTGAGCCGGATGAGTTTTTTGAAAAAACTGCTTTATACCGTTGCCGTCCTTTTCGCGCTGTTGCTCATTTTCGCGTTACTGCATGTGCCTATCCTGCGTTTTTTCGGCAATCAGCTTGTCTATGAAAACAAGATGGAACATGTTCCCGCGTTGTTTATTCTTTCCGGTGGCGCCTGGGACAGGGGTAATGAAGCGATTCGGCTTTACCATGAGGGTTATGTGGAGAAAATCATCTGCACCGGTGAAAACATTCCCACACTTTTCAAAATTGCTAAAATAGATTACTTCGAAAGCGAACTCACCAAAATGCACCTTTTAAATGAAGGAATTCCGGAAAATGATATTTTGCTGATTCTGAAAGGAACGAGCACAAAAGAAGAAGCCGATTATATTCTGGAATACTGCCGCGAAAACAACATCAAAAAATTAGCCGTGCTTTCTACAAAGTTTCATACAGAGCGTATCAAACAAACTTTCAAAAAAAGATTTGAAGACGAAGGATTACAACTCATCATCCGTGGCGCGCCCAGTTCTTCTTATGATGAAAATGAATGGTGGAAAAGCGAAAATGGTCTCATTTTCGTCAATAATGAATACATCAAAATCGTTTATTACAAAATCAGGCGATTCAGTTAATTAATAATGTCTAAAAAACAACCCCAATAAGTGTTATCAGAATTTAGACTTGAGTCCACTCCGAAAAGTATTTTTTTTTGCCACAAAGACACGATGGCACAAAGAAAACACAAAGTTTAAGATATTGGAAAGCAATTCATAGTGAAACTTTGTGACCTTGAGTCTTAGTGGCAATTTTTATGTTTTTTGCTTTTTAAGAGTGGGCTCAGACTTTAGTTTTTTTACACTTTGGGTAATGCTGTTAAATGCGCCTATGTAAACACAAAACTTTCTTTAAGCCGTCAATTCCTTTATCTTTACTCCACATTATCAAATAAATTATGCGTGTTGCTATTTACGGGAGAGTACTTCAGCCGGATGATATTCCATTAATCCAGCAATTGATTGATTTATTAATGGAAAAGGATTTCAACCTTTCCATTCATCATGGTTATATGGAGTTGATTCAGGGGGTAATCACATTCAAAAATCAGGTTAAAACTTTCAGCGATTATGAAGATGTGAAAACTCACATGGATTATCTGATTAGCCTCGGTGGTGATGGTACTTTGCTCGATACGCTGACATTAGTCAGAAATTCCAACACTCCAATTCTCGGCATCAACACCGGCAGACTCGGTTTCCTTGCAGGAACAGGCAAGGAAGATATCGGGAAAGCGGTTGATGCGTTAGCCAACAAAACCTACAAGTTGGATAAGCGCACTCTGATTCATCTTGATTCAAACAAACCGCTGTTTGACGGAGTGAATTACGCGCTCAACGAATTTTCCATCCACAAGAAGGATACTTCATCCATGATTACCATCCATACCTATATTAATGGCGAGTTGTTGAATTCTTATTGGGCGGATGGTTTAATTATCGCGACTCCCACCGGCTCCACCGGGTATTCGCTAAGCTGCGGAGGTCCCATTATTTTTCCCACCTCCGAAAATTTTGTGATTACCCCGGTCGCTCCGCATAATCTGAATGTGCGCCCGATTATCGTATCCAACGATTCGGTGCTTTCGTTTGTGGTGGAAGGACGGAGCGAAACTTTTCTCTGCACCTTAGATTCCCGCTATGAAACGATTGATAAATCCTTTCAATTAGCTGTCCGTAAAGAAAACTTCAGCATCAATCTCATGATTATCAACGATGATAATTACCTCAACACCATCCGCGCCAAACTCGGCTGGGGTGTTGACCAGCGGAACTAACCCGCATTACATTCCATCTTTTCAGCCTGTAACTTTTGTCGCATTGTTGCGTATCAACTCATGTCAGACATGTGTGTGTGACTTTTTGTGAGCTTAAAAACTATGTGACCATGAAACGGATGACCATTGTTTTAAGCGCCATGTTTTTGTCTGTCCTGACATTCGGGCAAACATTTGAGATTGGCGCTGGATTGGGAGTGAGTAACTTCCTGGGCGACCTTGGAAAAAAACAATCCAAAGGGCGTTCTTACATTGGGGATGTGGAGGCTTCTTTGTTCCGACCCGCTACCACCTTATATTTCAGAAACACTTTTAACCCGTTTTTCGCTGTGAAAGGCGCGATGACTTACGGCATGTGGGCTGGAGATGACCGTCTTGCTAAAACAGAAAGACTGCACGATGATGCCTGGTTTAGAAACTATCGTAATCTGCATTTCCGTTCTCATGTGGTGGAATTTTCAGCAACCGCTGAAGTAAATTTCATGCGCTACATGCCCGGCAACACCAAAAACTGGATTGCTCCTTATTTATTTACCGGTATCGCGATGGTTTGGTTTAATCCGAAAGCTGAATACAATGGACAATGGGTGCCATTGCGCCCTTTAGGTACTGAAGGTCAGGGAATGCCCCAATATCCTGACAGAAAAAAATATTCTTTACTGCAACCTTCAATCCCAATCGGGTTGGGAGTGAAAATGGTGGTTAGTCGCTTGGTAACTGTCGGTTTTGAAATCGGTCACCGTTTCACTTTCACGGATTATCTGGATGATGTGAGCACCAATTATGTCTCTAAACAGGAATTCATTGATTTTTACGGCTCTGAAAAAGGCACTAAAGTTTATGAACTGTCACGCAGGTCGCATGAAATTGACCCGGAAGAGTCTTATGGAAGCGTGACCAAACCCGGTGAAGTGAGAGGTAATCCCGGAAGCAAAGATTCTTATCTATTTTCCACGTTTACGATTGCCTACAAACTGCCCAACAAATTCTCGGAGTTTTCATATTCTCATAAACGGAATATCGTGAAGCATAACCCTGCAAAACGGAAGAAAATCAATAAATACAAACGGTTTATTAAAAACCGTACCTGGTAAACACAATAAAACTTATTTGATAGCGTTGAGAAAGCCCAAAATGAAATATATTTGGGCTTTCTTGATTTATAGATTTAAAAACACCGGGAGGCGACATTCAATGAATTTCTTTCCGGAGATGAAAATGCGAAATCAATTCTACAGCCTGTTTTTAGCGATTAGCTTATCACTGTCTTTTCAAAACAGCGCGGCTCAGGAACTGGAATATGGAGCATGGATGGGAGTTGCCAATTATTTTGGCGACCTGAATACCAACGCCAGTTTTGAATATCTGGGACCTGCCGGAGGTTTGTTTTTCAGGTATAATTTAGGATACAGGTTTGCTTTTAAAAACGGCTTCAATTACGGCAAAGTAGGGTTTGATGATGACCTGTCAAAATATCCCTATCAACAGGTCAGAAACTTATCTTTCCGCTCCAATATTTTTGAATTCAGCAGCCATGTTGAGTTTAATTTCTTTAAATATGACCGCGAAAAAAAGCATCTCGCCTTTACACCCTACCTGTTAATGGGCATTTCTGTATTTTACTTTAATCCGGTGACGGAGTATGATGGCGCTACTTACAGCCTTCGACCATTTCAGACCGAAGACAAAGGCTATTCAAGAGTAAATTTCGGGATTCCGTTGGGTGGTGGATTTAAATACAGTTTCACACCTTATTGGACAATCGGAATTGAAGGAGGCTACCGGAAAACTTTCACCGATTATTTAGACGATGTGAGCGGAGTTTACCCGGGAACACTATCAAACGCGGGAGACCCACCTCTTGCCAATGTGCTTTCTGACCGTTCCGGAGAAGTGACTGACCCTTTAATCGGTATCAAGGGCAAACAAAGAGGCGTTGCGGAGAGGTTTGACGACTATTTGTTTTTTGGAATAATGATTTCATATTCACCGATTCGGATGAAGTGCCCTTATCCATCCAAAATACACTGACCTTTTTTATTAGATTTGCAGCAAAACCAACCTTGTCCGTGAAGGATTTGAAGGAACTGATTGACCATAGTAAACTTCCGCAGCATATTGCCATTATCATGGATGGCAACGGACGGTGGGCAAAGAAAAACGGCAAACCCCGGGTTTTTGGTCACAGAAACGGAGTGAAAACCGTGAAACGCATCGCTGAAATCAGCGCGGAACTTGGGATTAAATATCTTACGCTTTACGCTTTTTCGAAAGAAAACTGGGCGCGACCCCGTGCGGAAGTCACCGCTTTGATGGAATTGTTGGTGAGTACCATTAAATCAGAAACCAAAACGTTGATGAAAAATGACATCAGCCTGAAAACTATCGGCAACACCGGTGTTTTGCCGCCCCGCTGTCAGAAAAACCTGCATGAATCCATCGAGCAAACAAAAAACAACAGCAGGATGAAACTCATTCTGGCGTTAAGTTACAGTGCGCGTTGGGAAATTACAGAAGCCTGCAAAAGATTATGCGAACAAGCTGCGCATGGCGAAATCTCTCCGGAAAAAATTGATGAAGATGTTTTTTCCAGCGCGCTTGATACTAAAGATTACCCGGACCCTGAGTTGCTCATCCGCACGAGCGGTGAACAGCGCATCAGTAATTTCCTGCTCTGGCAAATCGCTTATGCGGAATTATATTTTACCGACACCCTGTGGCCCGATTTTCAGGCGGAAGACCTCTACCAAGCTATCATCAGTTATCAGCAACGTGAAAGACGTTTTGGAAAAGTAAGTGAACAAATAATTATCGGATGAACCTTCTGCGTACCTGCTCTCTTTTTATATGCTCCCTGTTTTTTCTCCTCCCGGCTATCGCTCAGGAATCAAGAAAAGAGGTCAACTATGCCATACCGGGTGAATATACCATCGGAGGAATCACCGTTACCGGCACTCTTCATTTAGACCCTGAAATTCTCGTTTCACTTTCTGGCTTAAGGGTAGGGGATAAAATTGATATTCCGGGAGATGCCATTTCCCTTTCCATTAAAAGTTTATGGCAACAGGGGCTTTTCACCGATATTGAGGTTTATATCACGAAAACCATCGGCAGCACCGTATTTCTGGAAGTGTCGCTGAAAGAAAAAGCGCGTCTTTCAAGGTTTACATTAAAGGGCATTAAAAAAGGGGAAGCAGATGACATTCGTGAGAAAATCAATTTAATTAAAGGGCGCGTGGTGAATGATAATACCAAAATGACCACAGCCAACACGATTAAAAATTTTTACCGGGAAAAAGGATTCCTGAATGCTTCGGTAACGATTCGTGAGATTCCGGATACCCTGCTGGCAAACAGTATTTTTCTTGAAATTGAAATCCACAAAGGCAACAAAGTAAAAATCGGCAGTATTCGTATTGATGGCAATGAGATAGTGGCAGATAAAAAAGTAAAAAAGCTGATGAAGGAGACAAGGGAAAAAGTGAAGTTCGACATCAAAGCCCTGCTGAATAAGGAAAATATTAAAGAGGCAATTCCTGACAGTGTGAGTGTATTTGACTGGCTCACCAATATTGCTCCCTCCAATATCTATCAGTATATCACCGATAAGTCCAATCTGAATTTTTTCAAAGGTTCGAAATTTATCGCCAAGGAATTCAGGAATGACAAATTAAAAATCATTGACTACTACAATGAAAAAGGCTACCGTGACGCGCAGGTGGTTTTTGATACGGTTTATATGAAAGGAAAGCATCTGCAGATTGACATGAAAATATCTGAAGGCAGACAATATTATTTCCGCAATATCACCTGGAAAGGAAATAACAAATACTCGGATGAATTTCTTGATAAAATCCTCAATATCGAAAAGGGAGAAATCTTCAATCAATTGTTGCTGGATGAGCGTCTGTTCATGAGCCAGAGCGGCAATGACATCAGCTCCATTTACATGGATGACGGTTACTTGTTTTTCCAGGTTACTCCGGTGGAAGTGAATGTCGAAAACGATTCGATTGATATGGAGATTCGCATTTATGAAGGACCGCAGGCGACTATCAACGAAATCAGAATTTACGGCAACACTAAAACAAAAGAATATGTCATCCGGAGAGAGTTGCGCACGTTACCCGGCAGCAAATTCAGCCGCGCAGACCTTATCCGTTCACAACGCGAAATCATCGCGCTCAACTATTTTAATCCGGAGGAGTTGCAGGTGATACCGATTCCTGACCCTGCGCGCGGTACGGTGGATATTGAATACCATGTCAGCGAGAAGCCATCTGACCAGTTAGAGTTATCTGCCGGATGGGGCGGCAGAGGGAGAGGCGTGGTAGGAAGTCTCGGTGTGGTTTTCACCAACTTTTCCATCCAAAACATGTTTAAAAGAGGCACCTGGACTCCATTGCCTTCCGGTGACGGTCAGCGGTTGTCGCTGCGTGTTCAAACGAATGGTAAAATTTTCCAATCCTATAATTTCTCCTTCACCGAACCCTGGCTGGGAGGAAAAAAACCCAATTCATTTTCTGTAAGTTACTACCACACGCGTTTTTCTGATTTGAATTTCCAGACACGGCAGGTGATGGGGAAGCAAATCACGAATGGAGCGACAATGGGAATCGGCACCCGGCTGAAATGGCCCGATGATTTTTTCACTTTTCAGGCATCCCTGATTTATGAAAGATTCAATTTGGTGAACTGGGCTTCCTCCATTTTCATTTTACAAAACGGCACATCCAACAATCTCAGCACACAGTTTGTGCTGGCAAGAAACACCGTGTATGACCAGATTTTTCCGCGCAGCGGCTCCACCTTCTCGCTCACACTGAGGATTACACCGCCCTATTCGTTGATAAGAGGCGGCAGGTTTTCATCGGATAGCCCTGTTGTGCTTGAAGATGAAGACAAATACAAATGGATTGAGTATCATAAATGGCGTTTCAACGCGCAGTGGTTTGCCACTATCATTGGCAATGAAAAAAGCAAACACCCGCTCGTAATGCGCTTTGCAGCCAAATTCGGATTCTTAGGATTGTACAATGATAAAATCGGTTATTCGCCTTTTGAAAGGTTCGAATTGGGTGGTGATGGCATCTCCAATATCCAGTTTTTTGGAAGGGATATTATCGCGTTGCGCGGATATGAAGTAATTTCACCACGGCAAGGTGCGCCATTTTTTAATAAATTCACACTCGAAATGCGATTCCCATTTTCCACCAATCCATCGGCTACCATTTATGCACTTGCATTTTTGGAAGGCGGTAATTATTGGAACAATATCAAAGAGTACAATCCTTTTGACCTCAGACGCTCTGCCGGTATTGGTGTGCGTATCTTCCTACCGATGTTCGGTATGTTAGGTTTTGATTATGGCATAGGTTTTGACCAAGACCTGGGGTCGGCATCCAGTTTTGGAAATTATTTGAGCCGGTACGGCCGATTCAGTATCGTACTTGGCTTTGAACCAGAATAAAAAAAATATTAGCTATGAAAACAATTTTTACCACCGCAACCCTCCTGTTGATTTTTGCAGCCTCCTCATTCGCACAGCGTTTCGTTTTTGTGGATACGGAATATATCCTTGATAATATTCCCGAGTACAAACAAGCGCAGAAAAAAATTGATGAAATTACGGATGGCTGGCGCACGGAAATTGACCGCAGGTATAAGGAAATTGACGAACTCTACCGCGCCTATCAGGCGGAACAGGTGCTGATGCCTGAAGACATGAAAATCAAAAAACAGAAAGAAATCGAAAATAAAGAAAACGCGGTGAAGGAATTCCAGAAGCAAAAATTCGGTTTCGAAGGTGAACTGTTTACAAAGAAACAAGAACTCGTGAAACCCATCCAGGATAAAATCTACAATGAAATTCAAAAAATGGCGACTGAAAAAGCATACGATTTCATCTTCGACAAATCAAGCGGAGTGAGCATGCTTTTCGCCAGCGCGAAATTTGACAAGAGTGACGATATCCTGCGTGCGCTCGGCATTAATCCCGCTGTAAAACAAACCAAATAAGAATTTTTTATCATTATCTTTAACTCCTAAAAAAAAATTAAAATGAAAATGTTATTAAACATAAGTCTTGTTGTATGTCTTTTTTTGGCTGCTATTCCCGCGCAGGCTCAGGAATCAAAAGTCAAACTCGGACACGTGAATATCACGAAGGTACTTGAAACGATGCCGGGGTACAAGGCTGCTGAAAAGAAACTTCAGGATTTTGCCGCTCAGATGCAGGAAACACTGGGCAATATGGAAAAAGAATACACCAAGAAAGTGCAGGACTATTACGACAAGGAAAAGGACATGCTCCCCGCGATTAAAGAAGTGAAAGCCAAAGAAATCACCGACCTCGAAACTCGTATCGTCAAGTTACAAGGCTCCAGTGACGACCAACTCATGCAGAAACAAGTGGAGTTGCTCAAGCCACTGGAAGAACAAGTGATGGGAGCCATCAAAGCAGTCGCGGAAGAAAAAGGATTCAATTATGTGTTTGATTCGAGTACCGGCAGCAACCTGCTTTATTCACCTCCAAGTGACGACATCACGGAGTTAGTGAAAGGCAAGATGGATGTGAAGTAAATCCCTTTTCACCAAAAAATGCCGGTTCGTTCGGTCTTTTTCATCTCATCCATTCATCGAAAACCTTGAAAGAATCAACGGCACATCCTATCGGCATTTTTGATTCCGGCATAGGAGGACTAACCGTTGCAGCCCGCATCACACGCGATTTCCCGGAGGAAAGCATTATCTACTACGGAGATACCGCTCATTTGCCTTATGGCGATAAATCGGAAGAACTGATTATTCACTATTGCAGAAAAATCAGTGAATTTCTGCTTGAGAAAGGATGTAAAATCATTGTGATTGCCTGCAATACCGCTTCGTCTGTGGCGTATGATGAGTTGAACAAAAGCTATGGAAAACAGGCTCATTTTGTGAACGTGGTGGACCCGGCAGTAACGGGCATCGCCTCTATGAAAGAAGTGACTGAAATCGGCATCATCGGAACACAGCGCACTATCAGCTCCGGCTCCTATTCAAGCCGCCTGCAAATTCTGCGACCTGACATCAAGGTACATTCACTTGCGACACCGCTGCTGGCGCCAATGATTGAAGCCGGTTTTTATAATAACAATATCAGCGAAGCGGTCATTGAAACTTATTTAAGCGACAGCAGTCTGCAATCCATTCAGGCGTTAATTTTAGCGTGCACACACTACCCGCTGATTAAAAAGCAAATCAATGATTACTACCGGGAGAAAGTAAAAGTGTTTGACTCAACCGATTTTATTTCCAATGAAGTTGGAATGCTTCTTGCTAATCAACATCAGCGAAGTGCAATGAAAAAAAGTAATAATCATTTTTATGTATCAGACCTGACGGAATCCTTTGAAAAGACGACTCGTTTGTTCTTCGGA
>JBGTCY010000152.1:0-3742 GCA_041748615.1 Chitinophagales bacterium | reverse complement strand
GCTGTCAGCCGTTTGCATGTCATTGGTCATTGCCAGCAAACCATCCGTATCGCCATGGTCGAAGTTGGAAAACAATTGGTTGATGGCTGCTTTCAGTTCGCTTGTTTTGCCGCTGCCTCCGGTGATGCCACCGCCTACATCGTCAATTCTTGAAGGGCAGGAACCTGCTGAATTTATTGGCAGGCTTGTTTTAGAGATTGTATAATTGCCATGTTCATTGAAACATAATCTTCCCCCTGCCGATGATGCCTTGTTTTGCATGAATTGAAATTAAATAAACCCCCGCAGGTAAATTGTCTTTTGAAAGTAAATATTCTCCATAGCCGTAGCTGTTGAGCAGGGTTGTGTTTTGCTGCACGAGCCTGCCGGACAGTTCATGCAACTGAATGACGATTTCCTGATAGGGCAGGTCATTGGCTTTGATTGCGATAATTGCCTGCTCTTGTGCGGGGTTGGGGACGATTTGGATATGCGCGTTTTTGATGTGAATAGTTGCAGGCTCATGGATGCCCACCGGCAAGCCGCAGTCATCGGGACCGAGGCAACCGAGGCTGTCTAATTTGAGCAGCCAGAAGTTGCTGCCCGAAAAGCCCGGCTCAAAGGCGTTGCCTGTGCAGATGAAACCGCCATCGGTGGTTTGTTTGATGTCATAAATTGTATTTGCTCCAATTGGAGGATAACTGTAAAGACGTTCCCAAATTTTATTGCCGTCTTTATCCAGTTTAATTATCCAACCGTATTGATAGGAACTATCCATTGCATAAGTTTCTTCTCCTGCTACGATTATCATTTCATCTTCTATCACCCTGATTTTCCGATAAGTTTGGTCGTTTCCAATAATTGATTTGAAAAAACGTCTCCATTCTACTTCACCGTTGTTGTCTAATTTATGGATATATGATGCTACCCAAAATGAATGTTGAAGGGAATCGGAACAACTTCCTGCAACAAAGCTGGAAATACCTGATGAAACTAATGCTCCTACGCCACAACGATTATTATGCACGTTTGGCAAAGCGCTTGAAACAACATTTCCGCTTGTATCAGTGAAAAGAATGTAGTTATTGAAACTTCCGGGTCCGTATGTTTTACTTCCTCCACCCAGTACATACCCGTCATTTATTATAAGAATTACTGCGCCTATTTCAATGTTGCTCCCCCCATAAGTTTTCTGCCATTTCAGGTTGCCGAGGCTGTCGGTTTTCACTAAGTAATAGTCGCCCTGCGCGTTGCCGAAACTTGCCGTGTAGCCAATGAGTACATAGTCGCCATTGGATGCCTGAGCGCAGGTTGAAAAATAATCGTCCCGCACCCCGCCAAATACTTTCATCCATTCAAGGTTGCCGTCATCATCGAATTTGTAGAGGGCGGCATTGCGGTCAGTGCTGTTTGAGTCAATGTAATAGCCACATAATGTAAAACCATCATTCATGGATTTAATCAGGCTTCCCGAGTTTCCTCCCCTGAATACAAAGCCTTCTTTTCCGATTTTCTTAATCCAAATTGTATCTCCATTTTGAGCAGTTTTTACAAGTTTTATACCTCTCCAACCATCAAATTCACTGTACAATCCGCCTCCGCTTAGGACATAACCATCAGCCAATTCCAAAACAGAATTAGAATGTTCTGCATTATTATTAGGGTCAATAATTATATTAAACAAGTTTTGGCTTCTTGAATTCAAACAAAATAAACACATAATATACAACAACGATATTTTCATTGAATTTTTATCAATTTGTCATTCCTTTTTATTTCGCCATTCACCCACACGCGATAAATTAATATCCCTTTTTGCCTTATGTTATTGAGCGGAATATAATTCACCCCTTCCTTTAAAACTATTTCGAACTGACTTGCTCCCTGAAGAGAATAAATTTTTAACATTCCGCTTTCATCTTTTCCAAGCAATATCCATCCATAAGTTTCTCCGTTTATTATGGTTGGGTGTACTTTGTAGTCAATGGTAACATTCAATTCATTTTTTTCATTTGTAACTTCTAATTGTTCCAGAATATACATTTTTGAACTACTGCCTTCTTTTTCTGCAAACTGAGGAAGATAAATGGAATCACTGACGATGCTGAGAATCACTTGCGCTCTTGAACCTGCCGCTGTGTTGGTGGCTGCAATGTTGAGCAGGTTATCTAAATAGTTATATCCGCTGCCGCCAATGGTGTCGAGATAATACTCATCTCCAAGGGTTTTCAGTAAAATATTCATGAGCATTTTATATTGTTTCGCCTCCTCGTCATATTCCGGTATTTCAGCAACTACGGTGTCGGCTTTGCCATACTTACCTGTTTGCATGTACAGCTCCGTCAACAACATTTTCAGCCTGTAATCTCTGACCCCCTCAATCGAGTCAATAATATCCTGTACGCTCAAATTAGTGTCCAAACGGGCAAAATAGAGCATTTCATTAAAAGTAGTAGCACGCTGATGCGAGTATATGTGTATGAGGCTCATGCTGTCTAACCGTGCCGAAGCGCTGTCTTGTAGTTGTTTGAGCAACACGACTGAATCTTCCGGCAGATAGGTTTTGAGGGCTTCAATACGGCTGAACACCCACTGCGTGTGCGGGGCGTTCTGAATAAGCAGCGAGGCGAGTTTGGCGGAATCGGGCTTGGGGTCGCGCAACGTGGCGGCAAACAATACTTCATCGCTCAACCAGCCGTTGGCGGCAAACAAAGTGTCTAACACGATGCTGTCAGCCGTTTGCATGTCATTGGTCATTGCCAGCAAACCATCCGTATCGCCATGGTCGAAGTTGGAAAACAATTGGTTGATGGCTGCTTTCAGCACGCTTGTTTTGCCGCTGCCTCCGGTGATGCCACCGCCTACATCATCAATTCTGGAATCACATGCGTCAACTGTACTAATAGGGCCGCAATCGTCTTTTATTACTATAGATAAATCATTCACACATGCAGCAAGAGGCTCTTCTCTTGTAACATCTTTATAAGCATACTTAAAAATTCTTGTATTTTGTTCCACCCAAATATGCGTGTAAGTAGCATCACAGTCAGGAGCGAATTTATTATTTGCAGGGTCATCTGGCGCAGTCGAACATCTTCCCTGAAACTCAAATATTTCGGGTTGTTCATTAGGTCCTGAAATGGCGTTGAGCAACGAAAGCACAAGGATGTTGTCCATCTCGTCCTGCACATCGTTGCATTTGAAAGTGAGCTGGCGGTTTCTGCCATCGGCTGTCATAGCGAAGTTTTTATTGCCGCCCGTGAAGGTGTTTTTATACAATTCAGCGGCTGCATCGCCCGTCCTGTAGATGTAAGCGCCAAAGTGGGTATTGGCGACATCGGGCATTTCGAAGCGGTTTTCCTGCAACAGGAGCGGCTGCGCGCCATTCACATACACCCCGCACCCCGGGAAAATGTCGGGTATTTCAAAGCGGTTTTTCACGATGAAAATATTGGGAGCGCCTTTGGCAAAAATGCCGATGTTGTTGTTCACAAAATCATTATAGCGCACGTCAATGGGTCCGATGGCGGAGGCGTCTTCTACCCAGAGGGCGTAGTTGAGGTTTTCAAAGGTGTTGGCGGTGTAGTTCGTGCAGCCCGACTGGTTGTAAGCCACGCAGGTTTCTGTCTTGTCCTGAAATACGTTGACCATTTGTGATTAATTAAATGGTTAGGTTTTTTAAGTTTTTTCTTGCCCTAAAAATGAAGTTTTAAAAGAGTGGGGACGAAGCCCCACTTCATTTTCAGTGCATTCCTGGTTTTGG
>JBGTCY010000151.1:0-3373 GCA_041748615.1 Chitinophagales bacterium | reverse complement strand
CCGCCAATATTCCCTTTTTTTGTTGTAATGAAATAGGATACTATCACCAGGATGAATAACCCTGAAAAAGTGATGTAGAGCAGCCATATTCCGAATGCGCTTGCGGCTATTCCTGTCATAAAACCCAACAGGGTGACGATGGCGAAGGTTCTGATACCGGCAAATACCTTTTCGTTTTTTTCAAGGGACTTATGTTCCCGTTCCAATCCAATCAGTAAACCCGCTCCCATAGCGACTATCAGTCTCAGGAAAAAATCCCTGACCGATAATGAGAGCATCTCATTCGCTATAATAATTTCATCCATCTTTTTAAATTACTTAAAGGTAAGCCGGAAGAAAGCCAAAATAATGCCCCGGCTTACTAATTGGGTATGTTCATAATATATATATTTGTCTGAGATTTATTTCCCCGGTTTATGGAATTAAATACCCGTCACTTTTCTTTTGATTGTATTTTTTATCCTTAAATTATTCTGGCATTATTTTTCTTTCTCTTCAGTCAGTCTTAAACCCTAAATAGACAGCAGCAAAGTAAAAGCGAAGAAAATTCATGGAGAAAATAGTGGTTAGTTTGGAGTAAGAAAAACTTACAGGAAAAACAACCATTACTTTGTTGAATATACAGATGATAAAGTCAGTGCATGGGGCGGATTTTCGGTGATGCAACAATTCACCAAAAAGATGCGTGAGTTGGCCGACTTCTTTAAAAACTTAAACTCTACTGTCTATTTACGGCTTAAAGTTGCTCCTCTGTGTAAGCATCCCTCTTATAGCTCAATGACCGCATGCAATATTGCGGTTGCCTGACTTTGCTTTATTTACATTTCAATCCCCAAAAAAACAGTTTCTTTTTCTCTTAACAAAAGAAAGCAAATGCGAAAGACAGATGCTTCATTCTTACGCCAGCATGGTTGTGTTTTTAGGTAGAAGCTGAGTTGCTGCCACTGCTTTTCCAAACCGGAAAATGACAGCGCTTATCCAGCGCCACATAGACACATGAAAACAAAAAACCGCTTCTGAAAATCCCTTCCGGGATGCCAAGCATGAATGAAAGCACCACCACGACCACAAGCCAGCATGTTCCGAGTACCGCTGCATAGCGCGAGAAAAATCCGCTGAAAAGCATTGCGCCAAGCAAGACGTCTGAAAATCCGCTGCAAAAGATAATGAGCATTGCCGTTTCATGCGAAAAAACTTGTGACGCAAGCTCTATCTGTCCTCCCCTCATGCCGAAAAAGCCTAAGGACGCAAAGCCGTGTGAGAGAAATCCAAAGGAAATTCCCATACGAAGCAAGGAATAGAGATTACGATTTGTCGTGTATTGCAGCCACAGAAATATTGCATAAAAAATCCAGGCGAATCTTCTTAAAGTCTCTCCAAATCCGAAAAAAGAACCAGTTCGCGCGTGATAATACAAATAACCGACAATCGCGACCATGCACAAATAAGTAAGGCTGGCGATTAAAACGTACCTGGGAAAAATTCCCGAGAGAATCATGAAGCCCAACAGGATATCCCACCATCCCTGCAGCATCAAAAATTTCCCGGCATCCCAATCAAAGTAATTCACTGATTCAAAAATCCGGTGATGCAATTCATAGCCCTCATGACTGAATCCTAATGAAGCCAATCCATGTCCGAAAAAAGTGAGAAATAATACACCCCTGAAGTAAAGGGTCGTATTTTGTGTAATTGAATTTTGAATTTGTGTGAGAAAGTTCAAGCGTAAATTGTGCAACATTCAAGTTGCATTTGCAACTTTGGTTAGTAAAAGGGTTTGAAGATATTTAATTGGCGATACTTCTCCAAATCGTTTTCTTAGGCGGTTGTTGGGTTTATTTTGAACGCTTGTAATTGTTCTTTGGTAGCATGCTCAAACGTATCTATTTGAGCGAATTTCTCTCATCTGTCCAGTAGTGAAACATTGAACTTTAAACTTTAAACTTTTTTTCTGCGCTTTTTTCATATTTCTATGATTATCCTTGAAAAGGGAACTTGAATAAAAATCTTTCACATGAAGGAACAATTTTCAGACAAAAACCATTATTTTTGCTCCCGCTTTCAGGAAAAAGGGGCCCGTTCGTCTAGGGGTTAGGACATCTCCCTTTCACGGAGGAAACAGGGGTTCGATTCCCCTACGGGCTACATTCAATTTTCAAAACCCGCTGATAATCATTGATTTCAGCGGGTTTTGAATTTTTTACCGTTTATTTCGGCTACAGATATCCAAATACCCGGAATTGTAGAGCAAGGGCTTTTATTCAATCAGCTGACTTAAAAACACAAGACTTCAGTACCTCTTTTTTCCATGATACTTTTCCCCTGTTCAGCCGGATTACTAAATCCATGTTTAATTAATCGCTACCATTTTTTACCTTTGTCCAAAATCTATCATCATGAAGCATGCAATCCTGAGCGTTTTAGTAGTTTCTTTTCTCTCTTTATTATTGAATTCTTGCAACACGGGGGGAGATAAACCCGCAGAAGTGAAGCAGGAACCTTCCTCCCCGATCAATGAATTGGCTGAATTCAAATTCACTTTCACCATCGCAAACCTGCCGCCTCCCATGCAGATATTGGATGAGTTTTCAAAGTCAGGCTTACCGGCAAATACCGGATTGATGAATGCGACTTTCAATGCCGGAAATTATCATAGCTCCAATAAAAAGGCTTTTAACTATGGTATCTATGGCATTGACCTGGCGTATGCCGTTTTCTATGAGCGCACTCCGGAAATTTTGAAATATTATCCCGTGGTGAAACAGTTGGCGGACGAATTGGATATGGCTCAAACTTTCAACCGCTTTTCGGAACGGTTTCGCGCAAACTCCGAAGACAGGGACTCCTTAGCCCGCATCGTGGATGAAGTGTATGCCGCGACTGATGAATATCTCCGTACAAATGAACGTCTGATGACCGCCAGTGTAGTGTTAGCCGGAAGCTGGCTCGAAGCGCAGCACCTGACTGTCAATTCATTGCTGAATGTTGAACGTACACCACAAAATGAAAAATTATTTCAGCGGGTTTGGGAACAAAGAGTTTATTTGGATAACATCAATAAAATTTTAGAAGAGTTTCAGGATGATGAGGAGTTACTTCAAATTAAAACAGCTTATGAAAATTTATTACCCATCTACAGAGAGCCGGCCGACTCAAAGGAAGTAACTCAGGAATTTTTGGTGAAGCTTTCTAAAAATATCGAAGAGGTTAGAAATAAGATTATCAGTTAACCTCTGTCTTGTCCTGAAATACGTTGACCATTTGTGATTAATTAAATGGTTAGGTTTTTTAAGTTTTTTCTTGCCCTAAAAATGAAGTTTTAAAAGAGTGGGGACGAAGCCCCACTTCATTTTCAGTGCATTCCTGGTTTTGG
>JBGTCY010000150.1:0-13693 GCA_041748615.1 Chitinophagales bacterium | reverse complement strand
CATATCGGCATGGAAGTGATGCCTCAGCGGGATTCCGCTTATCATTGCTTCAACCAATTGGAATTCAAAAAAATTTACAAGCAATTACGCCCGCGCTTCAACAAGGAAAACCTTCCTTATTCCTTTTTGCCATTTCATCAAAAAGCAATCAAGTGGGCGCTCAATCCGGCAGTGTTCATTTTGCCCAATCTTTTAATTGAAGCGGAAGGCAGATGGAACCGATTTAAACAGACTTTAAATGAAATCCGGTGGCGTTGGCTTGCGAAATAACCCTACACTGCCGGATGAGTTTGGAAACACTGCCTATTACTTCTTGCTCTTCTTGCTCTTCTTTTCTTTTTTTCCTTTCTCAGGTAACACTTCAAACTTCACTGTTTTCATCAAAGGCTGACCGCCATGCCCTTCATGACTTGCCATCAGTACAAAAGTTGTCGGTATGGTAACGACCGGTACAAACACATCACGATGGGTGTGGTTGACTTTATGAAAATGGTCACCATAAACATACACTTCGGCATTATTTTCAGTTTCATTATAGATATGTACCTCCACATCATGTAAAGTACCCGATTTTGCTTTCCAATGGACGTGAATTAAGATTGAGTCGCCTGATTTTTTCTTCTCTGCATCAGGGGAGATAATATTGATTTCCACATTATCCTGAACATCCGAAATGTCATTAGCAGGTCTTTGCAGATTGATAGTGAAAGCTCCAAAAAGCAGAAGCAAACTGAAAAATAATGAGAGTGTTTTCATCGATATCGTTTTAGTTTTAAAAAAAAATTATTCCCCGCTGAATTGGTTAATATGTCTACCGGCATAATTAAGATTTAATGCGTCTATATTTTTAAAATCTTGCAATAAATCGGCATCCATTGAAATTTGAAATTCAGGTTCGCCTATATATTTTGCCATGCAGTGCAGTTGATGAGTGGCTGTTTCATAGTTTTCTTTCGTCAACAAATATTCCCTGAATTCATTTGAGGTATAGTTTCCTGTTGGTATAAAACCGAGTTTGAGGTTATATTGAATTGCTACCGGATTTTTTTCAAGCACTTTTGCAAACACTTTATTGAGATTACAGAAATTGAAAAAAAAGTCCACCATCGTCAGAGATGCCAGCACGGGTACAAAGGTTCCCTGCAACTCTTTTTTCCAGATGAATAATCCGGAATGGCCTGAATTTTCTTTCCAATTGATTCCGGAAGTATGAATCAGACCGACCGGCTCATCTTGTGTTTCAATTAAAAAATAAAAATCTGCAAGTCGGTTCAATGACTGAAACCAGGCTTCTTGCATTTGTGGCGTGATATGTTCCCTGAATTCCATGAAATCGCGGATTTCCGGAGCATTGCGCCAGTTACGAACCGTTTCAATATGTTCTTCGCTCAGTCTAACTAATTTGATTCCGTAACGATGTATATGCATTAAATCATTTCTTTAATAACATAAGGTGGTCGGGAAATTTCCTGCACATAGATGCGACTGATGTATTCCCCGATTATCCCAAGGGAGAACAAGATAACACTTGTGGAGAAAAAAATGGTGATAATGATGGTCGTAAAACCTGGTTCCACATCCAATGCCCAATAACGATAGATGTAAACTAAACTCAGGATGAAGCTTCCGATAGAAAAAACAAAACCAAGATAGGTCATCAGCCTGAGCGGGATGATGGTGTAATAAAAAATATAACTGAGTGCAATTCGAATCAACTTGAAACCGGAATAGCCGGATTTGCCAAGCTCCCGTTTTTGATGTTCCACGTTGCAATAAGCAATATGACTGGTAAACCATTGTATCACTTCATCCAGCAGTAAATATTTTTGATTGATGCCTTTCAGCCGCTCCGCGATTTGCTTAGTGAGCAATCTGAAAGATGAACCTTTGCCGGTGGTGCTTGCAAAACGCCCGAAAAATAAGTTAAAAACTCTACTTCCGAAATTTCTGAATGCCGAATGATGTTTGGTATCATACAAACCATAGACAAGGTCTGATTTTTCCTGCATGTAAACATCTATCAGTTTTGAAATTTCCTCCGGTGGTATTTGAAGGTCGTCATCAATCGTAACGATGAGATTTCCGTTGCTGTTATTAATCCCGCAAAGGGTGGCTTTTTGCTGACCGATGTTTCGTGCCAGCCTGATTGCTCTGACAAGCTGAGGATATTTTTCCTTAAGTTTTGCAATTTCACCCCAACTGTTATCCTGACTTTCATCATCTACAAATATCACTTCAAAAGAATTGTTTCGGATGGCAAAATAAGCCTGAACTCTTTCAAATAAAAGATGCAGCGATTGTTCGCTGTTATAAACCGGTACCACTACGGAGAAATCTAGAGCCATACTGCGGCACAATTTTATGAAAAATGAAATTACTGTTAAATGAATTTTAACACTGCAAAGATGTGTATAACTATCCCTAATTCATACGAAAAACCAGAAAGAGTTGCCACCCCGGTAAATTTATTTTCACGAAAGTTTTGGATTTGAAGTTAATTTCTCTATATTTTCAAAAAAATTATCCAATGTCAAAAGCAAAAGATAAAACATTTGTCATTTTCTTAGTGGATGATGACCAGAAGCATCTGCTCCTTTTAAAGGAGCACTTAGCGAAACATTTACCCTACAATCTGAAGATTGAAACCATCAACAACGGGCAGGACTGCATCAACCGCGTGAAAGAAAAGCCGGACATCATTGTTCTTGACTACTATTTTGACGCTTTAAGTGAGGACGCGCCTGACGGAGTGGATGTACTTAAAAAAATCAAACACATCGCCCCTGAAATTCCGGTGGTGATGATGTCTCACCAGGACAAACTGGAAGTTGCCGTCACTTGCTACGATTATGGCGTGAAAGACTACATCATTAAAAATGAAACGGCATTTGCACGCGCACAATTAGTGATTCGCAACATCATTCATGAAATCATTAAAGAGGATGCCGCACAGGAATATCGTGAAGGAGTGAAACTTGCCACATTTTTAATTGGCGGTTTCATTGTTGTCCTCATCGGGGTGATTATCTTCCTGTTAAAAGGCTACGGATGACCGGTAAATTCCGAGATTTTAAATAATGGACGAAAAAAAACTTCCGGCAGAAAATAAAGACATTAATGATACTCTTTCCACGTTGGGCAACGAGTTAAAATTTCCGGAACCCCCTCCAAAAAAATCCTTTAAAGCAAACAATAAAGAGATTCTTTCCTTTTTCCTGAAAGGTGTATTTGTAATCATTTTAATTACAATTGGAAGTCGGATTGTTTTTTTTATTAATTCGGAATATGCAGACGGTGAAGTGGTGGGATTTGAATCGAAAAGCAGAGCATTTCTTCGCCATCCTGTCATTAAATTTCAGTTGAACGGCAATCAATACCAATTCCTAGCGGCTGTCAATATAAATTTAGAGTTAAAGGAACCGGTGAAAGTCATTTACAAAAAGAATAATCCCGAAAATGCGGCAGTTTACAGTTTTTTCGGCTTTTGGTTTCATTATCTGTTGTTCAGTCAGGTGGTAATGATTTTTTGGACGGGAATCACTGTCGCCTGGTTTGCCAACTATTGAAAAGCGTTTTCAAATATTCAGGTGTTTATAAGTTATGAGCGATACTTACTCAAGTCGTTTATTTTTACAACATAAAACATAAATACGTGGACGAGAAAGAGAATATTTATTTAGTGGAATTGAAAAACGCCTATGTATTCCAGGGAAAAACATTGGTGTTGAATGGTGTTGACCTGAAAGTGAGAAAAGGCGAGTTTGTGTATTTGATTGGAAAAACGGGGAGCGGGAAAAGCAGTTTGATGAAAGCATTGTATGGCGCGTTGCCACTGAAAGAAGGTGAAGGGCGTGTTGTAAATTACAACCTGAAGAAACTAAAGAACCGCGACATTCCCTACCTGCGCAGAAAATTAGGTATCGTTTTTCAGGACTTCCAGCTTTTGATGGACCGCACTGTTTCCGACAATCTCATTTTCGTACTCAAAGCCACCGGCTGGAAAGACAATCCAAAAATTCAGGAACGCGTCAATGATGTATTGACCCAAGTTGGTTTAAGAACAAAAGGACATCGTTTTCCCCATGAATTGTCAGGTGGCGAGCAGCAGCGCGTTGCCATCGCCCGTTCCCTGCTGAACAATCCGGAATTGATTCTTGCGGACGAACCTACCGGAAACCTCGACCCCGACACTTCAGATGACATTATGCAGCTATTGCTGAAACTCAACAGCGAACTCAATACAGCCGTACTCATGGCTACACATAATTATTACATCATGGACAAATTCCCCTGCCGCATCGTTCGATGCGCTGACGGCAAATTGATTGAAGAAGACTCGTTAAGAGTTCTCAGCTAATCGGTTTTCTTCCCTGCCTTCCAACTTTTTTTTAAATATGCTTTTTTCAATAAAAGCCTGATGCACCATGCGTTTCAATGCATGTGAAGGGTTGCATCCCAAAGTGAATTACCGCGCTTCCGAAACCTTGTACAAACCGCTACGTAGAAGCCTGTATTAAATCACTTTAAACCCAATTAATCATGATGAAAAAAATTTCCCTGCTTGCAATGGCAATTTTGTTTTTTGCAATGCAACAAACATTCGCTCAATTAACGGATGAGGAGTATTCTTATGTAACAATGGACCTGCAAGGTATCCTCGACCTGAGAATGACTACTGACCCGCAAGTTGATTTCACTTTCAAATCCATCGCGCAGTACCAAAATGGTATCGTTAAGTTCAACGCTACCAAATTGGAAGTTGATGCTACTGTAGCATGGGACCTTTTCGCCTACGCCAGCACTGACAACTGGATACAGGTAGAAGGTTACTCAACCAACGGTGAAGGCACGTTGCCTGCTGAAATCCTCGAGATTCAGTCAGCTTCTGCAAATGCTTCCGCTCCGTTGGGTGGTACTTTTGACGCATTCGTAAGTCTGAAAGGCTTAACCAACTCCGGTGTTTTAGCCGGTGTTCCTGATGCGGACGAAACTCAGTTTCTCGCAGGCATGGTTGGAACAGGCGCTGGTGAAAGCTATGAACCGGGTTCTGCCGCTGGCAATCCTGAAACAAACATGTTCAGACTGCACTACAGGTTAGTACCCGATATCCCGGCTACTTTCCCGAACTCAACTGTTCCTTTGGGTGGTGTTGGCTATGCACAAGCCGGCTACTACTACATCGAAGTAGTTTACGCATTAGTTGAAGACCTTTAGGATTTACATTTTCTGAAAATCTAAAAGAGGCTGTCTAAAAAAGGGCAGCCTCTTTTTTTTATGTGGAAAAATGATTGAGCCGCCACCGTTTGAGGCGGCTTCTTTTTGATACATTTGCTATAGAGAATATTTTCCATAACGCCATGAAGTTATTTTATCTTCATTTGAATTATAATTCAATCAACCATTTTTCTTTTCGCAATAATTCGTTGCCGCTTCATACAGCAAGTTATATTCTTTTATATTTCATCCTAAATATTCATTTTCTCTTCGCGCAAACATTGAGTTACGGTCCGAAAACCAGCCCAAATGTTGAATTCACATTCAACACGATGAATAAATATCAAAACGGTCTCACCATTCCGAATGTCCTCACCCTGAATATCAATGCAGACCTCACTCAATGGGACTTATATGTAGGCGCAACATCCGCCAATCCAGGTTTTTTTGAAGTTTCAAACTATTATTCAACAACGGGCAATGAGCCTGATGTCGGCTTGCTCCAAATCAGGCTGAGAAACACTTCCAACACATCGCAAGTCACAGGATTTATTCCATTGACGGATATTGCCATCCCCACCGACATCATCGGTAACCATTTAGGTGCGGATGACCCGGTTGATTGCGATGACCCCGCTCCTGTGGGCACCAACAAGCCCGGCAATTATCTCACTCGCCCGGAATGCTACCGTTTTTCTGTGGACTTGCGCGTTACTCCGGGATTAGCCTACAGGGCTGGACTTTACACCCTGAGAATTGACTTCATGCTGGTGCAGGATTTATAGTTTCATTTCATCAGGCTTATTTCCGGAATAATTTCCACAGTGTCATCTGAAGTTTAACATCTAACATCTCATAGAATAAAGCATAAAACTAATGTGTTATTTTTTAACATTACTAAGTCAAATAATCTATATTTTCTTTTCAGAAGTTTTTTCCTTCCAAAAGAAATTCAATAAAACTCCGCTCAGCACAAGGAAAATGCCCGTTAAGGCAATCCAGTTATAGTTTTCATCAAAAAAAATGAATCCAAAAAATAAAGCATAAATAATTCCCAGATAATTCAATCCGGAAACAGCCGCTAACTTTTCATTCTGCAAGGCATGGGTGAGATTCACTTGGGCGATTTGTGTGAAGACACCTACCAACAACAGCCATAACCAGTCCCAACCGATTGGGGTGACCCAGTTAAAAATACAGGCGAACCCGGCAAAAGGAAAAGCTACCAAAGGAAAATAAAAAACAACCACCAAGGGATGGTCATCATCCTTCAGTTTTCGGACTATATTGTAAGCGATACCGGAAAAAAAAGCGGACAAGATGCCTAACAACATAAAGGGGAAACTGATACGCTCATCAAATCCACGAATGAGCACGACTCCAAAAAATGCGATTGCAAAAAATATCAACTGACTGGGAGTGACTTTTTCTTTTAGCAAAAAAACACCTAACAGGATGGTGAAAATTGGCGACAAATACTGAAGCACCACCGCGCCAGCCAACGGCATTTTTTGCAGCGTATAAAAAAATGTAACCAACGCCAGCATCCCGAAGAAACCGCGCATCAATAGCAGTTTCCTGTTGTTTCCCAATGGTTTCAATCCAAGTTTTCTAATCATCACAAAACTGATGACCAATGTGATGAATGCCCGGAATAAAATAATTTCAAAAGCAGGAATATGCGGAATAAACTTGATGCACAAATTCATCAACGAGAAAAAAAATGAAGCAATGAGCATGTGCACTGTCGGATGGTATTGGTTGTAAGCCATCAGCTTCAGATGCCTTTCAAATGCTGCGTAAAATTGAACCAATCCAGCTCAAAAGTATTTTCACTCAGATAAAGTTTATACAAGGATAGATTTTGATGCGGATAGTCATCCATGCGGCTAAGGTCTGTCTTCAGCATGGTGCAGAGGAGAGAACGGATTGCCCTGCCATGACTACAAATCAAGATTTTTTTTTGTGTTGTGCTCAGCAAGACATTCTCAATAAACCTGCGTTGCCGCTGCTGAAGCTCCAATGGACTTTCGCCACCCGGAATTTTTTCACTCAGGTTGCCGGATTTCCATTTTTTCAGCATATTTACATAATCCTGCGAAGTGGAGTTGTCCGGAAGTTTGCCTTCATAAATTCCCCAACTGATTTCATCTAATTCATCATGCGAAAGAATTTGATGTCCGGCTGCAACAAATGGCTCTACCGTTTGTTTAGTTCGAGTGAGCGTTGATGTAAAAATTGTTTCAAAACCTTCGTTGCCGAAATGTTCAAAAAAAGCGACTGCCTGTTTCCTGCCGCGTTCATTGATATGAGCGTCCACACCCCTGCCCTGTACGATTCCGTTTCTATTCAGGTCTGTTTCACCATGCCTGATAATATAAATTTCTTTTCTCATTGATAGAATAATAAAATAAAAAATGAACAACCTGATTTTATCAACAGATTACCTTAAAAAAGTTTCATGATAGTTCGGAAACCAACAATTCATCCTATAACTTTACGTGCCGTTTTCGGGCAAAGTTAAATCGCATTGTGTATGCCTTCAATTCAAAACATCATTAACATCTACAATCTCATGGAAGAATGTTTGAAAAGACACCTTCCATTTGTCACCTATCGCTTGCCGGGCGAGCGTTACGCTCAGATTGTGATGCAAACCTCGCAGGAAAAATCTCTTTTGGATGAAAATATTTTCGCAAACAAAGGATTTCTGCTTTTTCCATTTCCGGGTTCAAAAAAATCACCTGTCCTCATCCGCCCTGATTTTCACATCGCGGAAAACCGGATTACCGAAGAAGCGATTGTCAATATTTTAACCCGTTCTCATTTTTCACCCAACGGCTACCGGGCTCTGGTTCCGCAACCCACAACTCAGGAAGATTTTTGCAAAGGCGCTGAAAGAATGATTGCTGAAATCAACCAGGGAAATCTCCGGAAAGGTGTTTTATCAAGGGTTTATTTACAAACGCTGGATGAAAGTTTTGACGCCATCGAGTTTTATAAAAATCTGAAGCAGGAATATCCTTCCGCGTTTGTTTACATTGCCTACCTGCCGCATGTCGGATTTTGGATTGGAGCAACTCCTGAATTGCTGTTGAGCCTTGAAAAAGAAACACTATCAACTGCTGCTCTTGCCGGAACCCGAAAAGTGGAGATGGTTGACCCTGCTGAGTGGGGAATGAAAGAAAAAAAAGAGCAAAAAATTGTTTCGGAGCATATTCAACAATGTCTTGAAAAATATTTTGGAAAAAATATTGAAATCACCGGTCCTGAAACGGTAGTTGCCGGTCCGGTTCAGCATTTGAAAACAACTTTCAAAGTCAAAATTGACCAGCTTTCCACAGAAAAAAATATTCCTGACGCGCTCGTTAAAGACCTGCACCCTACACCTGCAATAGCCGGAATGCCGAAAGAAGCGGCATTAAAACTCATTTCGGAAATAGAAAAACATGACAGGGGATTTTACACCGGTTTTTTAGGTCCTGTGAATCTCAATGGTAAATCAAATTTGTTTGTCAATCTCCGGTGCATGGAAATTCTGGAAAATTCACTGGCGCTTTATCTGGGAGCGGGTATCACAGCCGAATCCGACCCTGACCGCGAATGGGAAGAAACACAATTTAAAGCTCAAACCCTGCTGGATGTTCTCAATGAAGAATAAGCTATTTTCATTTGTTCAACATTTGATGCTTAACCTTGTCGCAACCTGATGAACACCGATAAAATCTGGATTCGTGATATCGCTGAAATCTGTGCCGCCAAGGGTGTCACCAAAGCGGTGATTGCGCCCGGCTCGCGTTCAGCGCCTTTGGTGGTCGCCTTTTCCAGACATCCCGCCATTGAAACCATCCCGATTATTGATGAACGCGTTGCCGCTTTTTTCGCGCTCGGCATCGCGCAGCAAACCGGAAAACCCGTAGCCATCATCTGCACTTCAGGCTCCGCGCCCCTGAACTTCGCGCCTGCCATCGCTGAAGCTTACTATCAACGTATTCCGTTGTTAGTACTTACGGCAGACCGCCCGGATGAACTCATTGACCAGCGTGACGGACAAACGATTCGCCAGAACAATCTCTATCAGAATTATATCCGCAAAAGTTTTCAACTGCCGGTTTCGGGTGATAATGAAGACGACCGCTGGTATAGCGGACGCATGATTTCAGAGGCTATCAACGCTTCGCTGATGCCCATGCCGGGACCTGTGCATATCAATATTCCGCTGCGTGAACCGCTCTATCAATTAACAGAAGCCGAGAATTATGTTCCTCCGCGCGTGATTGAACAGGTGCCCATGAATCAGAACCTGGATGATTACCAAAAAGAAGCTTTAAAAAAATCGTGGAGCGCTTATCAAAATAAAATGCTCATTGTCGCGGCAACGAAAGTCAATGCTGATTTTGTTGCTGCGATACATCAATTAAAGGACGACCCTTCACTTGTGATTTTGACTGAAGCAACTTCCAATCTTCCTACATCAGGCGTGATCCCCTGCATTGACCCTGCTCTTGAGGCAATTCCAAAAGATGACAGGGATTCTTTCAAGCCTGAATTGGTCATTACAATCGGTGGTGAAATCGTTTCAAAAAAAATCAAAGCCTACCTGCGCAAACATCGCCCGCTTGAACACTGGCACATTGATAAAAGCAACACACACGTGGACACTTTTAAATGCCTGACAAAAGTCATCGGAATGAATGCCGGTGACTTTTTAAACAACATGAGCGAAGTCCCGGCAACCCCTTCCGGATTCAGAAAAAAATGGATGGCAGCTTATGATGCATCCCGCAAAATCCGTGAAACCCTACTGGCAAATTCTCCCTGGTGTGATTTGACGGTGATGCACACATTATTAAAGTCAATTCCTGACGGAAGCAATCTGCATTTGGGCAATAGCACCCCGGTACGTTATGCCTGTTTGTTTGAAATGAATGCTGCTGTGAGCGTGAACTGCAATCGTGGCACCAGCGGCATTGACGGAATGCTGAGTACGGCTTCAGGAGCGGCTTTCGCTTCCGGAAAACTCACTGTGCTCATCACCGGTGATATTGGATTTTTTTATGATTCAAACGGACTTTGGAATAAACATTTGCCCAAAAACCTCAGAATTATTCTCATCAATAATTCAGGCGGAAATATTTTCAGAATCATCCCCGGTCCGCGCGCGCTGGATGAGTTGGAAGAATATTTTGAAACCGTGCAGGAACAATCAGCAGAATACATTGCAAAAGCATATTCGGTGGACTATTATTTTTGCGATGAAATGCTACAACTGAAAGAACACTTGAAAAACTTTTATAACACCGGCAATAAAACTGCGTTGCTAGAAATCAAAACACCCAACAAAATCAGCGCGGAAGTATTGCAATGCTATATGAACATGTAATCATCAAAATAATTACGAACCGTAAACTAAATTTTTTTATGTCCAAAACAAAAAAACGCACCTGGAAAACCATCAAAAAATATGATGAGATTTTGTTTGAATATTTTGAAGGCATCGCCAAAATCACCATCAACCGTCCGCGCTATCGCAACGCGTTTACCCCGCAAACCAACATTGAAATGATTGAAGCGATGGACATCTGCCGCGAAAATCAGGACATCGGTGTTGTGATTCTCACAGGCGCGGGAGACAAGGCATTTTGCAGCGGTGGCGACCAGAATGTGAAAGGTATTGGCGGTTATGTCGGTAAAGACGGAGTGCCGAGGCTGAATGTACTTGATTTACAAAAACGCATCCGCTCACTGCCAAAGCCGGTCATTGCGATGGTGAACGGCTACGCGATTGGCGGAGGGCATGTGCTGCATGTGGTTTGCGACCTGAGCATCGCTTCCGACAATGCCATCTTCGGACAGACAGGTCCGAAAGTCGGCAGTTTTGACGCAGGTTTCGGCTCATCATATTTAGCGCGAATTGTCGGTCAGAAAAAAGCCCGTGAAATCTGGTTTCTGTGTAAACAATATTCCGCAAAGGAAGCGCTGGAAATGGGTTTGGTGAACAAAGTGGTTCCATTCAAAAAATTAGAAGACGAAACCGTGGAGTGGTGTAAAATCATGTTGCAGCGCAGCCCCCTTGCCCTGCGGATGATTAAATGCGGCATGAATGCCGAATTAGACGGGCAAGCCGGCATTCAAGAGTTGGCAGGAAACGCGACTTTGCTCTATTATTTCACGGAAGAAGCGCAGGAAGGCAGAAACGCTTTTGTCGAAAAACGCGCACCTGATTTCGGAAAATATCCGAAGTTCCCATAATATTCAGATGGGTAAATCATTTTTATAAACTTAACAATCGTGACATCAGCCACTCATTCGTCCTCCCCCTCCATCCAATCGTGGCTAAAAGCATTTCGCCTGCGCACGCTTCCACTGGCGTTTTCCACCATCGCGATGGGCAGTTTTCTGGCGGGCGCAGAGGCTCAATTCAGTTGGTTGGTTTTTATTTTATGTTTTGCCACGACCATCTTTCTGCAAATTCTTTCAAACCTTTCCAATGATTATGGCGATACTGTTCATGGCGCTGATAATGCCGAACGGGTAGGACCGCAACGCACCGTGCAAAGCGGTGAAATCAGCCTTCTGGCAATGAAAAAAGCGATGTATGTTTTTGGAGGTCTTGCTTTCGTCACCGGAGTGGCGTTGATATTTACAGCGCTTCGTCAGCTCACAAGTCTCTATCCCATCATTTTCCTGTTGCTTGGAATAGGCGCGATTACTGCCGCCATCAAATACACAGCCGGTGACAATCCTTATGGATACAAGGGCTTAGGCGACATTTTTGTTTTTATTTTTTTTGGGTTGGTAGGTGTTGGTGGCACTTATTTCCTTCATACGCAGCAGTTCAACTATTCCATCTTGCTTCCGGCAACAGCAATCGGCCTATTCAGCACCGGTGTCTTAAATGTGAATAATATGCGCGACCGCTTTGCGGACGTCAAAGCCGGAAAAATCACGCTTGCGGTGCGGCTGGGTGAATCGTCAAAATATTATCATGCCCTCTTAATATTGTCCGGGTGGAGTTGCGCGCTGATTTTTACGTTTCAAAATTATCATACCGCCTGGCAACTTCTTTTTCTTTTGGTCGCCCCATTGCATCTTCTGCATTTATTCAAGGTACTCACCAATAAAGAACCCGCGCTCTTAGACCGTCAATTGAAAATACTCGCAATGTCCACCCTGATATTTTGCATTGCATTTGGGGCGGGGTTGTTGTTGGGGAGATGATATAAATGCTCATTGGTATTTTGGTTGGTTAATAAAGATAATTTAATATGCAAAAAGGAGATATTGTCATATACACCACTGCCAAAGGCACCGATATTCAAGTTAAATTGGAAAATGAGTCTATCTGGTTAGATGCTCATTTAATGGCTGCTTTGTTTGATGTTAACCGTCCGGCTGTTGTAAAGCATATTCAAAATATTTACAAATCAGGAGAATTGAGCGAAGATTCAACCTGTTCCAAAATGGAACAAGTTGCCGCTGATGGCAAGAAACGCCAGATGAACCTATACAATCTGGATATGATTATATCTGTGGGTTATAAGATAAATTCCGGTCGTGCCACGCAGTTCCGAATTTGGGCGACCCATCGGCTGAAGGATTATTTGATAAAAGGCTACGCCATCAATGAAAAACGTCTCGCTGAAAAACAACAGCAGGTAGAATACCTGAAAACGGGCATTCGCATATTAAGCCGGGTAATCACACAACAGACAACCGCTAAAGACAGTAAAGCGCTTCAAATTTTTGCGAAAGGACTTGAACTCTTAGACGACTATGACAACAAACAATTAGACACAAAAGGAATAACCATCCGGAAAGCCATTTATCCCGATGTGGGAGAATACCTTAATGTAATTGCTAAAATGAAATCGGACTTTGCCTCTAATGTGTTTGCCAAGCCAAAGGACAAAGGATTTGAAAGTTCGGTCAGACAAATTGAACAAAGCTTTGATGATAAAGATTTATACAACAGCATCGAAGAAAAAGCCGCTACATTGTTATATCTCATTGTTAAAAACCACTCGTTTGTTGATGGCAATAAACGGATTGGGGCGACTTGCTTTCTGTATTTTATGGAAAAAAACGGGATGCTTTATTCAGAAAACAACAATCCGCTTCTGAGCAATGAAGCATTGGCAGCGCTTACACTTTTTGTTGCCACCAGCAAACCCGAAGAAATGGAAATCGTTAAAGAGTTAATCATCAGTATTTTAAACAGAAACAAATGACTGATTAATGTAGTCAAAATAATAACCGCAATTTGAAGCCTGAATTAGCAGATATTAGACTTTAGATATAAGTTGCATTATTGAACGTGACTTATTGCATTTTCAAATTTTCCCGTTACAATCCGTCAACTAAAAATTTCCCGGAAAGTTACTATTCCACGCTGATGAAATATTACTCTTAGAACAATAGCCATACTTAATTAGGCTTTGCTGATTTTCTTCAAAAATCAACATAATACAATGTTAAT
>JBGTCY010000149.1:0-2122 GCA_041748615.1 Chitinophagales bacterium | reverse complement strand
ATTCGCACACTGGCAATTGGCATGTCCATAAGAAATAATATTTTCGTGTGACTTAACAACATGAAGAGCCGTGTGAAGGGAGACTTTCACGCACGGTTCTGTGGGAAGGTGGGGGTGAGATTCCTTTGCCTGACCCGATTACCAATTACATTCATCGCGTCATCATACCAGGTCACTGACCAATTGGGAGCGCCATTGGGCGTAAATCGCCAAGCTTCATTATTTGCCGACCAGTTGCCGGTATTTCTGCCGGGCGGAGTGATACCTTGTGTACCATTGGCGTTTTGCAAACCAATCACCGCGTTTCCGGAATTCCAACTGTTGCAGGTTGGTTTGCTTTGGATGTAAACTTCCACCACATTCGTGGTTTCATATAATACCACCTGCTGTGTTGTTTGTAACGAATTGCAAGTATAGTGAGGAACATTACTCCAGTTAATAACAAATGTACGGCAGGGGGCAGCGCCCAAAACAGCGTAATTGATATTTGCGGGATTAGGAATGAAAAAAGGAGGTAGAAAAGAAAATCCTGTTACCTCGGGGTCGATATCATGATAAGCGCCATTAATCGAATTATTATAAATACCGCCCGGTGGCGGACCGGGTGTGGGAATAGATGTCGTGAAATTCCATTGACAAAAATTGTTAGCTAATGAAAGGTCAAAGGAAGCAACTCCATTGGTGCCAATCACTAATTGATTATATACATTGCCATAGAAACAAAAATTAAAAGGCAGGGTAATGACATTCGTCCAGCGGTCATCAATGCCGATAAAAATCTGAGTGCCGCCAGTAAACGGAAAAGGAGGAGCATAAGGAATTGACGAAACGGAATATTGATTCGTAGAACCTGTTTCAAAAATATCCGCTACCAGTGTGGTGCAATTATTAGTGCAATTTAAATTTTGATTGGAACCCGCGTCAATATCCGGACAGCCGGGCGCTTGCGCGGAAAGGTTTTCTATATTTATTACAAAAACGACCAACGTAAAAACCCATCCCAAAAACCTGAAATTTTTCATTTATGAATAACTACTCGTTTAAATTGATAAAAATCAAACCCTGAATTTACAAATTTGCAGCAGAAACAAAACAATTTTTTAAAACAGCTTTTGAATTTTTCTGAACTACAACTGAATTTGTATCTTTATCAACCATTTCTGAAATCAAATTATCTATCCCGTGTCTGACCATTTTGTTGTTTCCGCCCGAAAATACCGTCCACTGAAGTTTGAAGATGTCGTTGGGCAGGAAAGTGTGACTACGACCTTGCAAAATGCCATCAAGAGCGAACAATTGGCGCATGCCTACTTGTTTTGCGGACCGAGGGGAGTAGGGAAAACCACTTGTGCCCGCATTCTCGCCAGAGACATCAATGATTTTAAAGCGGATGAATCGGGTGATGTTTCCACCTCATTGAATATTTATGAATTGGATGCCGCCAGCAATAATTCGGTGGATGACATCCGCAGCCTTGTGGACCAGGTGCGCATTCCCCCGCAATACGGCAAATACAAAGTGTATATCATTGACGAAGTGCACATGCTCTCGCAATCGGCTTTCAACGCGTTTTTGAAAACACTGGAAGAGCCGCCTCCTTATGCCATTTTTATTTTGGCAACCACCGAAAAACATAAAATCCTGCCGACCATTCTTTCCCGTTGCCAGATTTTTGATTTTGTCCGCATCACGGTGAATGACATCGCGGCACATCTGGCGGCAATTTGCAAAAAAGAAAATATCAATGCGGATGAAAGCGCCCTGCACATCATCGCTCAAAAAGCGGATGGCGCTCTGCGTGACGCCTTATCTATGCTCGACCGTTTGGTGAGTTACACGGACAGGCGGCTGACTTATGAATCTGTTTTGGCGAACCTGCATATCCTCGACTATGATTATTATTTCAGGCTCACAGACCACCTCCTTTCTCAAAACCAGGCGGAAGCGCTTTTACTCTTTGATGAAATTTTGAGGAAAGGATTTGATGGCGGAGATTTTATTTCAGGATTGGGCGAACATTTCCGGAATCTCATGGTGGCGAGAGATGCCGCGACTGTTTCGCTGCTCGAAGTGACCGGCTCTTTGAAAGAAAGATATTTGCAACAAGCAACTCTTGTTCCTT
>JBGTCY010000148.1:0-6034 GCA_041748615.1 Chitinophagales bacterium | reverse complement strand
TATAAAAATCAGGTTTCAATAAAATTTCATGAAAGCGATTGTATTTACCCAATATGGAAGTCCCGATGTTTTGCAATTGAAAGAGATTGAAAAACCGGTTCCAAAAGACAATGAAGTATTGGTAAAAGTTTCTGCCGCATCCGTCAATTCCTGGGATTGGGATTTGTTGAACGGCAAGCCATATCTCTTTCGTTTGTTGTTCGGACTTTTTAAACCGAAAATTAATATCCTGGGTGCGGACATCGCGGGCAGAGTGGAAGAAACCGGAAAAAATGCCACTCAATTCAAACCCGGTGACGAAGTGCTTGGAGAAATCAGCGAAAGTTTTGGCGGTTTTGCGGAATATGTAAGTGTCAATGAAAAATCATTCATCCTCAAACCGGGTTTTCTTTCTTTTGAAAATGCGGCAGCCATCCCTCATGCCGCGGTGCTGGCGTTTCAAAGCTTGTGTCATCAAAGAGAATTAAGAAAAGGAGATAAGGTATTAATTAACGGAGGCGGTGGAGGTGTAGGTTCGTTTGCCATTCAATTTGCGAAGTATTTTGGCGCGGAAGTGACCGGTGTGGACGGAAAAGAAAAGTTGGAGTTCATGCGTTCAGCCGGAGCGGCTCATGTCATTGATTATCAATCGGAAGATTTTACGAAAAGCGGAAACCGCTATGATTTAATTGTGGATGTGGTGGCAAACCGTTCTGTTTTTGATTATCAACGCGCAATGCTTCCCGAAGGAAATTTAGTAATTGTGGGAGGCGCAATCTCTACATTACTTCAAACACTGATGCTCGGCTCCCTGATTTCAGTGTTTGGTAAAAAGAAATTTGGAATTTTAGTGCATCATCCCAATAAAAATCTGAAGAACATTTTGCAACTGATTGAAGCAGGAAAAATAAAAGTCATCATTGACAAAACATATCCTTTGAATGAAGTCCCGCAAGCGCTTCAGGATTTGGGCGAAGGAAAAACAAAAGGAAAAATCGTGATTTGTATTTAAAAAAATTGATGAGAGGTGTAGAACATACTGCAACACCTTTTATGGTGCGCGAGGGTCAGCCTGAGCGGAGTCGAAGGGAGGGATTGCCGCCACGAATGGTTTCCCGATTTTCGGAACACACCATGACAACGCAAGTCCAAATTATTGATTTGTTAAAGAAATATAATTCTATAATGACAATATCCTTAGCCAAATTGATTTTTCTATTTTTATTTCATTAATAACGCTAAATTCTAAACAACGATGGATTTTGAGAAGATAGACTATAATGGGTTACTACAAAAATTAATGGACCAGTTGGTGGTGTTTGGTCCGAAAGTCATTGCGGCAACACTTGTTTTTTTGATTGGCTGGTGGGTAATCAATATCATCCGGAAATTGCTCAGAATAAATCTGGATAGAGGAAAGCTGGATGAGTCACTGAAGTTGTTTTTCCTGAAATTGCTCACCATCACCCTGCGCATCCTGTTAGTGATTAGCGTGGCTTCCATGATTGGCATCGAAACAACTTCGTTCATCGCCATGTTGGGAGCAGCCGGTCTTGCAGTTGGACTGGCGTTGCAGGGAAGTCTCGCAAATTTCGCGGGAGGAGTTTTAATCCTTGTTTTTCGTCCGTTCAAAGTCGGAGATTTTATTGAAGCGCAGAGTTTTTTAGGAACGGTAGAACAGATTGATATCATCTACACCATTCTGAAAACACCGCATGGGCAGAAAATAGTCATCCCGAATGGCGCGCTTTCCAATGGCAGCATCAAGAATTTTTCCGCCCATCCTACAAGGAGAATTGACCTCACTTACAGTATCAGCTACACGGATTCAATACCCAAGGCAAAGGAAATCCTCAATGAGATTTACACGCGCGATGAACGCATCCTGAAAGACCCCGCCATTGTGATTGGTGTGGCGGAAATGTCAGACAGTTCCATTGACATCATTGTGAAAGCCTGGTGCAACAGTCCTGAATACTGGAATTTATTTCATGACCTGCAGGAAAAAGTGAAGCTCACTTTTGATGAAAAAGGCATCACCATTCCATTCCCGCAAAGGGATGTTCATCTGTTCAATCAGAAATAATTTGTCGTGCTGTAACTCAATGCCGGTAAGGCTTTTGAAATAAAATAAATTATTTTAAATTGAATTTCCACAATGAAAAACACCTGTTTCATTGATAGAAACCTGGCTACAACATTTGAATCATCAGCGTTTTACCAATGAAGCTATCAACAAATTGAGAATAAAAATGTTTATAACTAATTGCGATAAATGTTGTGTAAAGTGAAATACAATTATAATTTGCACTTACAAAAATTTTAAAAAAAATGGCAACAAAAAAACCAACTGCAAAAAAAGGAGCTGCTAAAACCGCAGCCCCGAAAAAACCCGCAGCTAAAAAGCCGGCTGCGAAAAAACCGGCTGCAAAAAAACCCGCAGCGAAAGCCAAGGTTAAACGTAAACCCAATCCCGCTTTCATGAAAGCGTTAACACCGAGTCCGGCTCTTGCCGCTGTGGTAGGCAATAAAGACCTACCGCGTACCGAGGTGGTAAAAAAAGTTTGGGAATACATCAAGAAAAACAAACTGCAAGACGCCAAGGAAAAACGCAACATCAATGCTGATGCGAATCTCCAAAAGATTTTTGGCGGTAAAAAGCAAGTCAGTATGTTTGAGATGGCAAAACACCTCAGCAAACATCTTTCCTGAGTTTTTCAGCTTCAATACAAAAAATCCTGGTTCAATCAACCGGGATTTTTTTTTGCCTGACTTTGATGAAACATTACTCACTCATCATTTCCCCCTTGTTCATTCAAGTCTTCGAGCATTTGCTTAAGTGCAAGCGAGACTTGGATGCAGTGATATGCAGCAAGTCTTTTGACTTGTAGCGCAGAGGGGCTGCCAACAAACATAAGGTGATGCCGCCCCAGTAATGAATCTGTAAGTATCACAGAATTATTTCTGAACTGGCGATTGGCACATCCATGAATATTTGTATCTTGTGATTTAACAACAAGATGAGCCGTGTGAAGGGAGACTTTCGTCCCGATAATTATTGGGAGTTTTGTGGAATCGCAGAGGTAAATTTCCCTAAGTGAACCGATTACCTGTAATTTCAAGAAGACCCTGCCGATTTGAAACGAAAAAGAAATATAGCGTTAATCATCCTGACAGTGATGATTGTAGGAATAATTCTTCCTCAAAAATTTTCTAATCCTGTTGATGGAGCAACAAAGTCAAGCTATAACGAAAAATCATTTTGGTATTACCCTTGGGGAAAATCTGTAACACATAAAGGAGTTGATATTTTTGCAAAAGAAGGTACGACCGTTCGCTCTTCTACTAATGGACTCGTGATTTACTGTGGTCAAATCAAAATGGGCGGTAATGTGGTTTTAGTTTTAGGACCCAAATGGCGATTACATTATTATTCGCATTTACAAACAATTAAAACTTCAACCTTCACCTGGTCTGCCAGAAATGAAATTATTGGAACAGTAGGAACAAGTGGAAATGCAATAGGGAAATCTCCGCATTTGCATTATTCAATCGTGACGCTTATTCCATATTTTTGGCTGATAGACACAGACAGGCAAGGCTGGAAAAAAATGTTTTATCTTAATCCGATTATTTATTTAGACAAGAATTATTGATGAAACAGCCTTCATCCCTCATTTCATTCTCATTGTCTCGTTGCCTTTTAAATTACTCTCTGAATAAGCTCCAGATTTGCCTCCGATTCCGGTACAATCTCCATTGAAAATAAAAAGCTCCGGTCTTTCCTGTAAACCTGGTTGAAATCCACTTTACTGAATGCTTCTTTTGTGAAGATACCTACTTGCTCATTCGGCAATACCGCTATCACAGAGGTGATGCTGCCCGGACGGATGTAAATGTTATCCCATTGTTTTTTACTATAGGATTGCACATTGTTGTCCGAATGATTAATGACATACACTTTGATTTTATAAAACATCGGGTTGAACTGATTTTCAAAATCAAAGGAGCCGGTGATTTTTACGAATATTTCATTATTCATAAATTTGTCAATGTTCCAGATTCCCATTTGGTCAATATTAAAAGCGTTTAAAACATCCGCTTCTCTTGCAAGTCTTTCTTCTTCTTTTTCGATAAAGACTAATGTTTCACTGTATTGCGCATAATCAGCCTGGAATGCAGCCAATGCTTTTTCATAATTGTTTCCATCCAAAACCGGCATCACTATCACCGAATAACTGCGGCTGCTGCTTTTATTCTCATAATTTCTCCATTCCGCCTTCATCGTCATTTTGAAAAGATTTTTTTCTTTGTCAAATACTTCTAATTTGAATCTGTCCCAATGCACCCTGAATACCCATTGTTGATTTTCCAGGTCACTGTTTTCCGGAACATTCGCGATTTTCCAACGATAATTTCTAAAGGAATATAAGTGAGGATATTCAAGATAGTCCGCCTCAGTTTCAACAATGATATCGCTCTCATGAATTCGCGGGTCAAGCGGAAAGACCGGCAACGGAGGGAGCGCTGCGCATTCATTTTCTTTACTCACATTCGGAATCAGTTCCGGAGTTCCTTCTTGTGACCATTGCAGGTTGCCTTCATCAAGTTTAAAAACACTGTAATCGTTTGTCGCCCTGAACGAAGCTAATTCAACGCTGATGTTTTTGTTTTTTGCCAGCTTGAGTTTTTCCTTTCCCTGGTAAGCATTGATTTGAAACATCCCGTCAGATTGCAAGGCTCGATTGTCATCATCGCCCATTGTTCCCAATGGAATTCCGCTCAGAAAAATATCTTTTGGCGAATGAAATTCCCTGTACAAAACCGAAACATTTCCGGAGACGGGATAGCCTTTGCTGTCTTCAAACGCAAGCGCGGGAATCCTGATATTTGAACCGGTGAAATGATGATACTGTAATCCTGATTCCGCTTTGAAAGTGAGCGTGTCAAACGGTATTTGCAATGAACGCAAGGGCGGTTCAATTTTGGAAGACGGATTCCAAAAAGTAAAATAATACACGAGCGCGCAAGTGGTCACGACAGCCGCGGACAACAAGGCATAAAGCATGGTTTTGTGATTCATAAAATCTGTTTTTATTTTTTTGACAAAACTTTATCAGTAGAAATATTTAAATCGTAACAATACAATTTGCCATCATAACAACTCACCACGATTTCCAATTTGCCGTCACCATTGATGTCGGCAATGAGTGGCGGAGTTTCAGTACCTTCAGGGAGTTTCAGTTGGAGCAGTGGTTTAAAAGTCACCGCGTCAAACAGGTTGAAAAACCCGTACTGGTCCACGAGCATCATTTGCTCAGTTCCTTTTCCAAGAAAATCCATGAATACGGGAGGCGCGGTGATATTATCATGCCGGTAATACCATTTTTTATTCTGACGGCTGATGTTTATCATTTTTATTTTTCCTGAAGCCGGGTCTAAGACGACCAAAGTATCATTGTTGGCAGAATAGATTTTTCCGTTGTGCAAAACGGGCGTATAATTTCTGGAGTAATGATAAGTTGCCGGAAATCTCTTTTGTACTTTCCCTTTTTCATTGAGTTGAACAAGATGCTCACGGTATCTTTTATTTTCATCCAGCCTCAATTCCGTGAGATAAATTTTGGTGTTTTTCCCGCTGCCGGTTACTAAAGGAGCATTGGCGATAAAGAAGATTTCGTGTTTGAATTTCCAAAGCAACTGACCGTTTTTCCCGTTGATGGCATAGGTGTAGTCATCACGTCCGTTGTAAATCAAGTCCGGAATGTTATCGCCATTCAGGTCAACAACAGCCGGCTTGGAAACGAATCCATTACCACTTGAGAAATGAGCGCCTATTTTGAATAAAAACCGACTGTCGGTTTTTTTCCAGCCGGTGAAGTCTTTGATTTTAAAACTCCAGAGCGTGTTGCCGTTGAGCGCGTCCAATGCCGCGATTTCACCGGTTTCCGTGGCGAAAATCAGTTCCTTCCTTCCGTTGCAATTAATGTCAATCATCACCGGCTGCGCCTCCACATCACCCGAAACCGGCACGCGCCACAACTGTTCGCCTTTC
>JBGTCY010000147.1:0-10599 GCA_041748615.1 Chitinophagales bacterium | reverse complement strand
GGAAGAAATTCACGAAATGATTGTAGTTATTCGGATAGACAAAATATTTGTCTTCCCGCGCGAAAATGTAACTGGAACTGACATATTGTTTCGGCAAATGCGCATCCGAAGGGTTTTTGATTTCAAAGACATCTTTCGCTTCAAAATTCAGGTTCTTGCCGGTTTTGTAGCGGATGTTGGTGGTAGTGGTGCGGTCGGCAATGCACTTGCTGGGCGTGTTGACGCGAATCGTCCCGTGGTCGGTGGTGAAAATAATCTGCGCCTTTTTGCCTTCTAATTTTTTTAATGCGGTCAGTAATGGAGAGTGTTGAAACCATGATTCAGTCAGTGAACGGTAAGCGGCTTCATCGCTCGCGAGTTCTTTGAGCACTTCCATTTCCGTGCGGGCATGCGAGAGCATGTCAATAAAATTATAGACAACGGCAACGATATTGTTGTTCAGATAGTTGAGCAGGTTATCCTCGAATTTTTTGCCATCCTGGTGGTTGGTGATTTTGATGTATTCATGGCGAATGTCATCTTTAAAAGAGCGCTTCAGCAAGTCGGTAAAAAAAACATCTTCAGAGAGGTTTTTTCCGCCATCATCGTCATCACTTTTCCAGAGTTTCGGGTATTGCTGTTGAATTTTTGTGGGCAGCATGCCTGAAAAAATTGCATTCCGGCTGTACTGTGTAGCGGTAGGTAAAATGCTGAAATAACTATCTTCACTGACTAATCGAAAAGTTTCAGAGATAATAGGTTGAATGGTTTTCCATTGGTCGTATCGGAGATTATCAATCAGTACCAAAAAGGTCGGAATGTCTTTATTGATAAGCGGAAAAACTTTTTTACTCATCAGTTTGTGCGAGAGAACCGGTACATCTTGTCCATCCGAGTTCAGCCATTTCAAATAATTTTTGATGATAAATTTATTGAACTCAACATTGGCTTCCTGTTTTTGCATGGCAAGCACTTCCCGCATCCCCGTTCCTGATTTTTCCAGATTGAGTTCCCAGTAAATCAATTTTTTATAAACTTCCGCCCAGTCTTTGTGGTTTTCAGTGCTTTGAATGGTGGAAAAAATCTGCTGAAACTCACGCTGAAAATCAGAGGTTGTTTTTTCGCTCACAAGTTTTTTATTGTCAATAAGTTTTTTCAGCGTCAGCAATATCTGGTTGGGTTTCACCGGCTTGATGAGGTAGTCGGCTATCTGAGCGCCTATGGCTTCCTCCATGATATTTTCAGCTTCATTTTTTGTAATCATCACAACAGGCAGAGATGGGTTGATGATCTTAATTTGAGAAAGGGCTTCCAATCCCGAAATACCCGGCATAGATTCATCTAAGAATACTATGTCAACATGATTTTTCCGGCATCTGTCTATAGCGTCCTGTCCATTTGTGACGGGTGTAACCGTGTACCCTTTTTGTTCTAAAAAAATAATCTGCGGCTTCAGTAAGTCAATTTCATCATCAGCCCAGAGTATGTGAATTTTTTGCATGAGACAAATTTAAACTTTTAAACCTCAGGGATTTTATGGGTTCAAATGCATCTTAGAATTCTACGGGATTATCATTTTTAAAATCATGAAAAAAGGTTGTTGTTCAAAAACGAGCAATTTTCAGATATATCAGTTAACAAAAAAATATTGATAGAAAAATGAGATAATTTTCATCCGGTAAAAAACATAAATACAATGAATCATTTCCTTTTCGCGAGTTTGTTACTGCTTTGTATCACTCTCTTTTCGGGATGTCAATCACAAAAATGCGAATTGCCCGCGCCACCGGAATGGATTACGCAGGAACAACGTGCGCCTCAGCGATTGCTTGGTTCAGCGGTAGTTTCCGGGAAATTCAAAATGGACAAAAAAAAATCGGTCGTTCATTGGGTTGGGAAGAAAAAGTGGCCCTACACGGAATACCAGGGAATCCTGCAATTAGCGAATGGCGAAATTGATGTCAACGCCAACCGGATTTCCTCCGGTGATTTTATTATTGACATGAACACGCTTGATATCGTCAGCCTGAAAAATTCACCAAGCCAATACAAAAAAATGTTAGACCGGATGCGGAATAATTTTTTCTATGTAAATGAATATCCTACCATCGGTTTCAAAATCATATCCGTCAATGAGTTGGAGAAAAAACAACCTAACGGCACGCATCAAATTAAAGGCAGGCTTACCATCAAGGAAGCGACCAATGACATCACCATTCCTGCTGTGATTACACTACAGAACAATGAAATAAAAGCCTATTCACGCTTTAGCATCAATCGCAATGATTATAACATCATTTACAAGGAAAACTCTGTGATTGGGGGAATCGGGAATGCCGCGATTATGGATAGTATAGATATGGCGTTGGAGTTGATTGGGATGATAGACAATCTGGATAAGTCGAATTTATAATTTATTCCGCTACTGCACTCCCATCATTCCGCTTGCCCACGCGATGCCGGCAAGCGCCATATTGTAGCGGGCTTTCACTTCCAGCAGCTTGGTTTGAAATTCCAGCAGTTTCAGCTGCCGTGTGTTGATGAGAAACACGGAGCTTTCCCCCGCATCAAAACGAATGCGCTCGGCTGCGAGCAGCCGCCTGTAGTTGTCAGCCGCGCTGTCGAACAGTTCTATCTGACTGCGTAACGTGATGAGATCATTAAAGAATGATTGTATTTTATTCGAGACCTCAGCATTTTTAAAATCTAATTGATACCCGGCTTCCTTCACTTTCAATTGCGCCAGCCGGTATTGTCCCCTGCCTTGTCCCCAAAAGAGCGGCATCGAAATGTCGAATCCCCATTTGTAGTTGGTGCTCAACACCGTTGCAATGTCGGGCTGGCTGACGAAGCGGAAACGTTGCTCGCTTAACAAATTATAGTTGAAGTTCACTCGCGGCTTCAGCGATTCGAGTTTCAGTTTTCGCTCGGCATCCAACTGCTCGATAGCATATTGCAGTTGCCGGATTTCGGGATGAAATTCTGCGATGGCATCAAGGATGCGGTTGAGCGAATCGAGGGTGAGGACTTTGTCGAAATTCACTTCGCTGAGCCGCTCCGGAATCTGATTGTTGCGGATACGCAGCGGCATCAGATTTTCCGACCATAGATGGTTCGACAATTGCAAGCCCGCGTTCGCAAACTGCAACTGCGCCTGGTTTAGGCTGAATGAAATGTCCTGTAACTGGATAAACGCTTCGAGCGTGTCAATGGCGGGAACATCGCCCAGCAAAAAAGCATTTTTTACATTTTCGAATTGCTGCTGCGAGATATCATACGCTTCATTAAACACAATTAAAATATTGTAATACATCGCCCAGTGCCAATAATCGTGGGTGCTGGCGAGCAGCAAATCGTTCAATAGAGCGATGCGCTGGAAGCGGCTGGCTTCGCGGAAAATTTTCGCTTGTCTTAAAGCGGTGCGCCTCGCATCGGTGAACAATCCCTGCCCGATGTTGGCGCTGAGACCTGCGAGCATCTGCCCCTGCGCGGGCAGCGTGTTTTCAGGATTAAGAAAATCTCCGCGATTGATGGCGTAGCCGCCCCGCACTTCCATCCCAAGCCAAAGCGGCACTTTCACGCCCGTTTCATTCAGAAAAAAATATTCAGTGCCGGAAAACTCTTTGTTGTCGAGCGTTGAAAAAAGAAAAGGGTCGAATCCGCCCCGCGCGGTTACTAACCGCTGACGCGCTTCCTGCGGAATCAAATCAGCCTGCTTCGCCAGCGGGTGATAGGCTATTACTAATTCAAGAAAATCATTCAGCGAAAGGGTTTCAGTGGTGTCTGAAGTTTGAGAATGAAGGGGGAGTTGGAAGAAAAGGAGAAGAAGAAATAACATCAGCAGCCTCACCCCCGCCCCCTCTCCAAAAAGCCTCATCCCGCCCTTCTCCGAAGGAGAAAGTGTCCGAACTGTTGTCCTTTTCCAGACAAAAAAAATGAAAATATTTTTCCTTTTCATTTCCCGGAAGTTTTATCCATTTCTTCAACGATATAATATTCGGGCGGAAAGCCGTTAATCTGCCGCCAGATTTCATACCAGACCGGTACGTTGTTGAGCAGCGACATGCCGAAAGCGCCACTTCCCATGCGGATGATCAGGGGCCACGGTTCATCGTCCTTGTCGGGACCCACGAGGATGCGGTACTTACCGTTGGGGCTGATGTTTTGCTCTGCCGCCACAATCACACCGCCATAGGTGCCGAATGAAATGCCGGGCCAGCCCGAAAAAAAGAAAGCGGGCCAACCGTCAAACAGCAGGCGCACCTTGCCGCCTTTTTTGATGAGCGGCAAATCCATGGGGCGCACAAACAGTTCCACGCCCAGATCTTCGGTCAATGGCGTGATGCCGACAATGGGCTGTCCTTCCTTCACCGTTTCGCCCACGCCCGACACGAGCACCTTGTTGATGTAGCAATCTTGCGGAGCGGTGATGTAATAAAATCCGAAGCGCACGGTGAAGTTGGCGATTTGATTGCGCAGCCGGATGACACCCGCCTCGGCTTCCAACTGCTCCGAAAGCGAGCTGGCGCGGTCGGAGCGCGCCTTGGCGATTTTGTCGGAAAACTCAGCGCGAATGGAGTTGAGTTCAATGCGCGCGTTGATTAAATCATTGCGGCTGCTGATGAGCCGGTTTTCGGCAGAGATGCGCTTTGCCACCGCTTCCTGAAAGCGCAGTTCGCGCTGTTCGAGTTGCGTGAGCGACACCAATCCTTGCTGAAACAACTCCTGCTGCCGTTTGAACTGCTTGTCGGCAATTTCGAAATTGGTCAGAGCCGCCTGCAACTCGATGCTATCCGATTCCACCTTGACCGTTGCCTGAATCACACGGTTTTCCATCTGGCTGATTTTCAATCGCAGATTTTCATCCAGTGCAGCGATTTGTCTTTCCAGCGCCTGCACTTTTTCCTGATAGGAAATCACGGTGGCTTCTTTCGCTTTCATTTGCTCATGCGCGCGCTCAATGAGTTGCGGGTCAAAAAACTGGTCTTTGATTTCGGAGATGAATGCAATGGTGTCGCCCGCTTTTACTGCCTGTCCTTCCTGCACATGCCACTTTTCGATTCTTCCTGCGATGGTGCTGTGAATAGTCTGCGGACGCGCGCCAGGATTGATAGCAGTGACAATACCGTTGGATTGAATGTTTTGCGTCCATGGAAAAAACAACAGGATGAAGAAAAAGAAGAACATAGCAGCGAGCCATCGTGTGACCTGCTGACTGGTTTTCCTTTCAGCGATTTTCTCAAAGGATTTGAGATGCCTGACTGATATGTGTATATTTTCATTCATATTCGAATCGCTATATTTCGAGAATTTCTTTCACAGTGGCATCCTGCAATGCGGTTTTCGCATCGAGTGTTTTGGTAATGGTTCCATCTTCCAGAATCACCACTTTGTCGCAGCGCTTAATAATGTAAGGGTCGTTGGCGACAAGTACCAGCGTCCACCGGTTTTCATTCGAAATCAAAAAGTCCATAATGCGGTGGCGCTTGAGTGCAGCGATTTGCATGAGCAGGTCATCCAAAATCAACAGTTTCGGTTTTTTCAGAATGTTACGTGCGAGGATAATTTTCTTGATGATGCTTTTCGGGAAACGTCTGTTTTCGGGCGTCAGCGGGGTGTTGAAGCCCTGTTTCAGCAACTGCACGAAAGAAGTCAATTCCACTTTATCAGAAATAGTTTTCATCTCGTTTAACTTACTATTGTCTCCGAAGGTGATGTTTTCAGCAATCGTTCCCGCGAAAATATCTTCGGGGTAAAAGCAACTGCCGATGTGATTACGCAGAGAAGTGAGATTGTAATTCTGCGCCAGAATCCCGTTGATGATAATAGCACCGGAATAATTGTAATAGATACCTGAAAGCAAATGGACAAATGTGGATTTTCCTGAACCGTTTTTTCCGATGACGCAAACTTTTTCACCGGGCGAAATTTCCAGATTGATGTTTTTCAATGCGAGTTTTTCATCGCCTTGCAGCGAATAAGATAGTTCATTCAGCGCGAGACTCACGCCATTTCCAGCATCATCCATTTTAAATTCAATCCCGCTCTCATCTTCCAACTGCGTGGAAAGCACCCCCGAGATTTTTTCCATACCAACGAGCACTTCATAGATATTTGAAAGCGAAAGAATCAATTTTTCAACAGCATTCAGCACGATGAAAATAATCAGTTCGGCAGCCACGAATTGTCCGATGTTCAGCGTGCGCGTCACCACGAGATAAGCGCCAAGAATCAGCAAGCCCGTGATGATGACGGTTTTGAAAATCACGATGATGCTGTATTGCAACAGCAAAACATTAAAATATTTTTCACGCTCATCAAGATAGCTTCCGATAATTGCATCGGTTTTCCGGATTGTGAAATCCGTCAGCGGATTCATCTTAAACGTCACCATCGAGCGGGCGAGTTCTTCCAGCCAGTGGGCGGTTTTGTATTTCCACGTGGAAACTTTCAGTTTTTTCAGATAGCCGTCTTCACCCGTGTAGCGCAGCAGGAAAAACAGCAGCAGCACTAACAGGATGCCGAACGACACAAACACCGGATGATAGAAGGAGAGCAGTATGAGTCCGAGCACAATGCTGATGATGGAAACCGTGAGGTCAAGGATGATTTTTGGCAAGCCTTTTTCTATGGTAATAATGTCGAAAAAGCGGTTGACGAGTTCGGGCGGATATTCCGAAAAAATATTTTCGAGTTTGAAACGCGGTATTTTCTGAGCGAATTCAAAAGAGGTGCGGGTGTAAATCCTGCGCTGAATATCTTCGATGATGCGCAGCTGCAGCACCTGAAACGCTCCGCTGAAAAATGTCGCCAGACTTACGACAAAAATCAGGACATAAAGAGCTGAGGAAAACTGCCCGACCATAATCTGGCTGATGATTGCCTGTATTGCCAGCGGCAATGAAAGATAGATTACACCAGAAAACAATGCCAACGCATAGACGCGTGTAAGGTCTTTGCGGTCAAGAGAGAGGAGCCGGAAAAAGCGCCTCAGTGGTCTGCCTTTCAGCGACTCATCGTCAAACACATTCCTATTGATTTCGGCAAACTGCATAAAGCTGTTTTTTTTCAAAACGCAAAAGTAATACTTTTGTTATTAATTAGCAATACTAATTTTTTAATTTAGCTTTACAAACAATAAAAGATTATTTTTGTTCCATTATCGAAAAATCTTTTTAAACATCATCAACGCGATAGCATCATTTCATTCATGCAAGTAACCATAGAAATTGACCAAAAGCTGTTTTTGAAAGACCCGCGCTCATCCGATTTGGGCAGGAAAATCCTGAAGCACAGCGCGCTGATGATTGACAAGATTGGCTTCGAGGCGTTTACGTTTAAGAAGCTGGCGGTGAAAATCAAAGCCACCGAACCTTCTATTTATCGTTATTTTGAAAACAAGCATAAGTTGCTGCTTTATCTGCTGTCCTGGTATTGGAACTGGATGGAATACAAACTGATACTTTCAACTAACAATATCAATTCCCCGGATGAAAGATTGAAAATAGCGATTCAACAATTAACTCAACCTTTAGATAAAAACGAAATTCTGCCGGATTTCAGTGAATCAGCGCTTTACAACATTGTCGTTGCTGAATCTTCAAAGGCTTATTTAAATAAAGAGGTTGATAAGGTAAACAAAGAGGGTTTGTTTTTAAGCTATAAGCGTCTGTGCCGGAAAGTAGCTGAAATTATCACCGAAATCAATCCGGAGTACAAGTTCCCAACATCTATTATTTCCACTGTAGTTGAAACATCACATAACCAAAGATTTTTTGCAAAACATTTACCTTCACTCACTGAAGTCCATCGGGAAAATCTAACGGATGTAACTGAATTCTTAATAGAGATGGTTTTTAAAACCATCAAAAAATGAGTGAAAAAAATTAAAAATGAATCTTATGCGGACATGATTTATTCGAAATTTTAATACCCGAACCATAATTTTGCCCACACACCAAACCACCATTCCCCTGCCATCCGTCAATAAACACAAGATTTTCAACGACCCGGTTTACGGTTTCATCTCCATTCCGTACGCACTGTTGTTCGACCTCATTGAGCATCGCTACTTTCAACGGCTGCGCAGGATTACGCAGTTGGGGTTGAGTTATTACGTGTATCCCGGAGCGCATCATACGCGGTTTCATCATGCTTTGGGCGCGATGCATCTCATGGGCATGGCGCTGGACGTCCTCCGTTCCAAAGGACAAAAAATCACTGAGAAAGAAGCGGAAGCCGCGCACATCGCCATCCTGCTGCATGACATCGGGCATGGCCCGTTTTCGCATACTTTGGAAAGTTGCCTGATTCCAGGTGTGTCGCATGAGTTTCTCTCTGAAATTTTTATGGCGAAACTGAATGAACAATACAAGGGAAAACTCTCCCTGGCGATTGATATTTTTCAAAACAACTACAAGAAAAAATTTCTGCATCAATTGGTCAGCGGGCAATTGGATGTTGACCGGCTGGATTATCTCAAGCGCGACAGTTTTTTTACAGGCGTGCAGGAAGGTGTCATCGGGCATGACCGGATTATCAAGATGCTCGATGTGCGGGACGACCGGATTGTTGTTGAAGAAAAGGGCATATATTCCATCGAAAAGTTTTTAGTAGCGCGCAGATTGATGTACTGGCAGGTTTACCTGCATAAAACCGTACTGGTTGCCGAGCAGTTGTTGGTGAATATTCTCAAACGGGCGAAAGAGTTGACGGAGAAAAATGTAAAACTACCAGCAAGCGAACCGCTCAGTTATTTCCTGCACAATAATATCACAAGAAAGATGTTTGTGGAAAATGATGAGCCGTTGGAACAGTTTGCGTTGCTGGACGATGTGGATGTGTTTGCCGCAGTGAAAAGCTGGATGCACCATGAGGATAAAATTTTGTCATTGCTCTGCCACATCTTAATTGAAAGAAGACTGTTGAAAATCGAAATCAAAACCTCCCATTTTTCCTCTACGAGGGTGGAGCAACTGACTAAAGAGGCAAAAGCAATGTATCAACTGAACAGCATGGAGGAAGCCGGTTATTTTGTGTTCACTTCGAGCACCAGCAACTATGCTTACAATCCGGATAAAAGCAATATTTTGATTTTATATAAAGACGGAACATTGAAAGATGTGGCGAAAGCATCCGACCAGTTGAATATATCCGTTTTGTCGGAGCCGGTGATAAAATATTACTTGTGCTTTCCGAAAGAGTTAATCAATTGAAGGAACACAGATGATGTTACCAGCAACCGTAAAACGACACTACCGAAAAAATGAACAGACAGATTTTAAGACAATATATTCACGAATACAAAACTGACTTTGAACGAGTAAATCAACAAGAAATTTACAAGTGGAAAGCTGTTAAATGTTTCCAAGACAATTGGAACATAGAAGCAACAAATTTTCTTGAAATGCTTTCTCAGTCAATTCGTCTTACTCAAAACTTGTTAAAATCAGGACAGTATTTTCCTTTGCGAATGTTAGTACATTATGCAACACAAAGACCAGAAGAACTGAGACAGTTGTTTAGAAATCTGTATGATGAAGAAAACGATATTTATCAAAGAATTGAAGACTTCCAGAACGGAACCGAATTAATTCATAACAGCATTTTTTCGGGTAGAGATTTGAATACATACCAAGACTCCAGGGCAATTATAGTTTATTTGACACTACGCTATCCTGAACGATACTTTTTCTACAAGTTTGAAATGTTTAAACAGTTTTCCGAACGACTTGAATTAACTTACAGACCAACAAAAGGACGAATTGAAAACATTGGTCATTTCAATAGTTTATGTGAAATAGTAAGGTATGAACTATCCAATGACCAAGAACTTTTACAACTTCATAAAGACAGAATAACATCAGATTGTTACAACGACATCAGCCTAAACATACTGACACAAGATTTTATTTATGCTGTTGCACGACACTTAAACCAACAGACATTAGTTCCTGTAGCTTCAACTTTCCAAACTGCAAACGAAGTTTCAGCAACTAATCTTTTCACTTCAACAGACCAATTGACGTTTAGGGGCAGGACAGTAAATTTTATTCAAAACAACATTGACAATAAACGAATAGGAGACTTAGGCGAACTTTGGGTTTTGAAATACGAAATAGAGAAATTAAGGCAAAGTGGACTGCATAAATTGGTTGACAAAATTAAACATACAGCAAAAGACGAAGGAGACGGAACGGGTTACGACATCCAATCATATGACGGAAATGGACAAAAAATTTACATTGAAGTCAAGACAACAAAAGGCGGAAAAAATTCAACATTTTACATCACAAGAACTGAACTTGAAAGAAGTAAAATTGAGAAAGAAAATTTCTATTTGTATAGACTTTATAACTTTAACGAAGATAACGACACAGCAGAAATTTTAATAATTAAAGGCGACTTGACAAACTTGTGCGAGTTTCCGACAACATATAAAATTAACTTGACAAATGACTAAAACGGCAGCTGGTAACAGGCGTTTGGCTCAATGGCGGGAGAAGTGGTTAATTGAACATTCTACCTCGCATCAACTTTTGTGGTGGCTTGACGGTTTTGTGCTCCGAAATCCGTCACTGCGCCAAGCCGAAAACGTTACCCTCCACAATCGCCAACCTC
>JBGTCY010000146.1:0-2141 GCA_041748615.1 Chitinophagales bacterium | reverse complement strand
GCTTGGATGATGACAAAGATCAATCGTATGTGTTGTGGGGTGTCAGTCAGCTGTGTCTGAGCCGCACAATTTTTCCGCTGGCGGATTTTCACAAAAAGGAAATCAGGCAGTTCGCCTTTGACAAAGGCTATGCGGAACTGGCGAAAAAAAGCGAGAGTTATGAAATCTGTTTTGTGCCGGACAATGATTATCGCGGATTTTTAAGGCGCAGGGTGAAAGGACTGGAAGACAACGTAAAGGGCGGAACTTTCGTAAACAAGAGCGGTGAAGTCCTTGGTCAGCATGAAGGCTATCCGTTTTACACAATCGGGCAGCGCAGAGGATTGGGAGTGGCAACAGGGGAACCGTTGTATGTCACGGAAATTATCGCGGCAGAAAATAAGGTGGTGCTGGGCAGTGAAGCGGAGTTAAAAAGAAACGGAATGTATGTCGGCAAAGTGAATATGATTAAATATGCCGAAATGCCGGATGGAATGGAAGCATTGACCACGATACGCTACAATGACCCGGGCGCGATGAGCAGAATTTACAATGATGGCGGTCGTTTAAAAGTTGAATTTTACACTAAAGTGAGAGCAATCGCTCCCGGACAGTCGGCAGTTTTTTATGAAGGAGATGATGTGATTGGCGGAGGTTTGATTCAGGAAAGTTTTGAGATTTAGTAGCTTTAGAATTAAAATCAGCGTTCAATTTTTTATTAATGATTCAGCATTTTCCAAATCAACTTCTTCATCGCTTCAGAGTGTTCGCTTACTTTGCTGTCTTATTATTTATGGTAAGTATAATTTTCACCTCCTGCAATAAAACCTCCGACTTCGAGATTGATTACAAACACGCATATTTTCCAAAGGCAATCGGTCATTATGTGATATACGAAGTGGACTCATTGATTTTCGATGATTTTTTTGACCCGCCTAAATATGATACGTTTCGATATCAGGTAAAAGAAGTGATTGAGTCTTATTTCACCGATAATGCCGGAAGGGAAGCCTGCAGGATTGAACGATTTTACCGCGCGGATTCCACGCAAGGGTGGGGAAATACACCGCGCATCTGGTCTTCCATTTTGACACTTACCACTGCGGAAAAAAATGAAGAGAATCAGCGGTTTCTGAAATTATTATTTCCTCCGGAAGAAGGACTCGCCTGGATGGGAAATCAATATATCCAGATTTTTGAAGGAAATAAATACCTTGAAAACTGGACGTATGAATATGAAAAAGTTGATGCTCCTGACTTCGTAAACGGAATCTCATTTGATTCCACAATCACCGTGAAACAACGTGATTTTGAAACATTGATTGAGAAAATTTACGGGATTGAAAAGTACGCCAAACATGTCGGGTTGATTTATAAAGAAATCTGGTCGCTGAAAAAACAAAATGTGATTGTTCCCTGGACACAGCCTGAAAGCGGTTTTATTCTTAAAATGCAGGTGAGTGCTTTCGGGAATGAATAATAAAAAGTCTATTCCATATTCAATAACTTAATCTAATATCTGCAATCTAATATCTGAAATCCACAATCTCTCTCCAAGTTGCTTCCCCAAAAACTATTTCCCTGGGTCTATCGTTAAATTATCCAACTTTACTGTGGTGAAACATCTGAATCTCCTTGTTATCTTATCGCTTTTATTATCATTCTTTTTTGAGCTGACTCTATCAGCTCAGGACACAACCGTCATTTCAATTTATCACAAATATTGGGTGCAGTTTTCAAATAAAAACAACAACCCTTATTCACTTGAACGCCCGCATGAATTTCTTTCGCAGGCTGCTTTAACAAGAAGACAAAAACAAAACATCACACTTAATAACACTGACCTTCCCGTTTCTCCCGCTTACGTGGATAGTATCATCAGCGCTGGCGCGAAAATTTTGTTAAAGTCAAAATGGTTTAATGGGGTTTGTATCGAAAAAACAGACTCTCTTGTGTTGCAACAGTTAGCGACTTTCAGTTTTGTTAGTTATCTCGAACCGGTTGCCGCGTTCAGGAAAACTGTTATTGATTCAGCGGGAGATACTTCCGGTATCGAATCCATCACGCTGGCAGCATCACCGGTTTTAACAAAAAATCTGCCTTATGACCAACAGCTATACGGCACTTCTTTCAACCAGATTAACATGCTTAACGGACAGTAT